>JAQVFD010000076.1 GCA_028697435.1 Clostridiaceae bacterium | reverse complement strand
CTAATGAATTATTACACAGATGATTTTGAGATATATATAATAAGAGCAGCCGGAGTTGAAGGGCAGGAGCACATTGAGAAAGTGCCTCTTTATGAGCTGGATAGGATAGGATGGATGGATTACCTCACAAGCATATATATCCCTCCCGCATTGGATTTGGGGGCAAAATACAAAAGCTTTGATGATTTGGTAGAGATTATGGAAGGCCTAAGGGGTGAGGAGGGTTGCCCCTGGGATAAGAAACAGACAAGGGAATCCTTAAGACCATACCTCCTTGAAGAAACTTATGAGGTTTTGGATGCCATCGAAAAGGACGACCTTGAGCTCATTGTTGAAGAACTTGGAGATTTACTGCTGCAGGTTGTATTTCATTCACAAATTGCCAGAGAGGATGGAGAATTTGATATAAATGAAGTAATAACTAATATAGTAAATAAGTTAGTTATAAGGCATCCCCATGTGTTCGGAGATATTAAGGCTACAAGTGAAAGTGGAGCATTAAAGAGTTGGGAAGCATCAAAGCGTAAATATAAAGGGATAGAAACGTATACAAAGACTCTTGAAGACATTCCGGAAATACTGCCTGCATTAATGAGGGCATACAAGGTACAGCAGAAGGCTGCTTTAGCCGGTTTTGACTGGGACAAAGCAGAAGACGCATTTTCAAAGGTTTATGAGGAAGCAGAAGAGGTAAAGGAAGTATATAAAACCGGTGAAAAGGCTATAATAGAGGGAGAAATAGGGGACCTGCTGTTTTCTGTTGTTAATGTATCCAGGTTCCTGAAAATTCAACCTGAGCTTGCTTTAAAGGCTACAACGGAAAAATTTATCAGAAGATTTAGATATATTGAAGAAACAGCCTTGCATTCTGGTAAAAAACTTGATAAAATGAGCTTGCAGGAGATGGATAAGCTATGGAATGAGGCAAAACAACAATTTTTAGCAAAAAAAGATAAAAAAAATGAAAAAAAAGAAGGATTTTCGGGAACAAGGTAGAATATCCATAATCAGTAAATATTTCCTACAAAATAAATGATGGAGGGAAAATGATGAACAAATCAGATCTTATCAGCAAAATGGCTGAAAAAAGCGCCATGACAAAGAAAGATTCCGAAAAGGCTCTTAAGGCACTTATAGAGAGTGTTGAGGAAGCGCTTGCAAAAGGTGATAAAGTTCAGTTAGTTGGCTTTGGAACTTTTGAAGTTAAAGCAAGAAAAGCAAGAGTAGGAAGAAATCCAAGAACAAGAGAAGAGATCAAAATACCGGCATCAAAGGCTCCTGTATTTAAAGCTGGAAAGGACCTTAAGGATCTCGTAAATAAGAAGAAATAAGTACATATTTAAGAAAAATCAGGCTGGGTAAGCCTGATTTTTCACTATGACACACTAAACACAGGATGTGATTCGATTTGAGACTTGACAAATACCTAAAGAATTCCAGACTGATAAAAAGGAGGACCATAGCCAAGGATGCCTGTGAAGGCGAGAAGGTCTATCTGAACGGCAAACAGGCAAAGCCGAGTGCTGAAGTAAAGGTTGGAGACATAATCGAGATTGTCTTTGGGGAAAGAAGAATAAAGGCAGAGGTTACAGACATAACGGATAATGCATCAAAAGCTTCGGCGAGAGAAATGTATAGGCTTATATGAAGAAGTGCGTCACAGGACGCACTTCTTATTCATATTTTGAACCTCCATGCATATAAATATAAATAACCAATATATGCGCCTGGAGGGTTTTTTTATGGAAGAGAATAAGTTCATTAAGTCAAAACCTCACAGCATAACAATTGAAGGCCGCGAGAAAATTATAGTAAACGGGGTCAGAGATGTAGCAAGCTTTGATGAAAACGAAGTCTCATTGGAAACGGAAGCAGGGGGTCTTACGATAAAGGGTACTGATCTGCATATTAACAGGCTGAGCGTTGATGACGGCAATCTGTTTGTAGAAGGCTACATAATTTCGTGTATATATAATGACAAAATAGATGTAAAAAAAACCGGCAGCTTTTTAAGCAATATTTTTAAATAAAGAAGAATGCGTCGCAAGTGGAGACAGGGGGACGTTTCACGTGTCCCCTCGGGGACAGGCGAAACGTCCCCCTGTCTCCGCTGTCTGCGATGCATTCTTCTTTTGAGCAGTAGGAGGTTATTCATTGGAAACCATTCAATTTCAGAGCTATGTATTTTCATATTCATTATACGGCGGAATAATAATAGGAGTGTTGTATGATATTTACAGAGTTATTAGGGGGAAAAAGAAAAATGAAAAGCTGATTACCTCCTTATGGGACATACTATTTCTTATTTCCGTATTCGCAGTAGTGGTATGGGCGATCTTCTCCAGCAGCTACGGAGAAATAAGAGGTTATGTACTTATTGGTTTTCTTGTCGGATTCTATTTGTATGAGAAGCTTCTTGGGAGGATAGCATCAGGACTGTTCCATTTCTTATATAAAAGCATTAGCAGTTTTTTTAAGAGAACAAACAGTATACTTGCCGTGCCTATAAAAATAATGTATTCATTTATAAAAAGGTGCTATTACAACCTGACACTCGCATTAGGAAAGAAAAAAAACAGATTAAGAAAAGTGAGCAAATTGCCGAAACAAATAATATACGACTCTAAAAAGTACTATGGTTATATAGTCAAAAGAAAAGAAAGAAAAAGCAGCAGTAATAAAGGTTTTTTTTAACCCCTGTCGAATATAATTAAAACTATGTATGTCGTGAAAAAGTTGTACATACTATATTAGTAAAGGTTTGAGGGTATACAGATGAAGAAAGGGAAGCTTAGACTGAAGAATATATTCATGATTGCCTTTATCATATACGCGGCTATCACAATATTTAATCAGCAGTTAAAAATTGATGAGCTTAGAGAGGCTGAGCAGAATGAAATTTCTAAAATTGAATCTGTCAGGAATGACAATGACAGATTAATGGAAATGATCAATAATGCGACTTCTGTTGAGTATATAGAAAAAATGGCCAGAGAGCAATTGGGCTTGGTTAAATCAGGGGAAAAGGTCTATATTGACCAATCCTCGACTGGGATGGATTGATTCCATCAGGTATAATATTGACAGCAGAAGGGTTTTAATATATTATATCCATAGCAGTTCTATTGTAATTAAGGGAGGAGTATTTTTTATATGCCTATTGAGGAAGGTAAGGTAGTTGAAGGGGTTGTTTCTAGTATTACAAGCTTTGGAGCCTTTATTCAGCTTCCGGAAGGTAAAATTGGTCTGGTTCATATATCAGAAATTGCAGATACTTATGTTAAAGACATAAAACACTTTATCAAGGAGAAAGATAAGGTAAAGGTTAAAGTATTGTCCGTGGAAAAAAACGGAAAGATTAACCTTTCAATAAAGCAGGCACAAGTGATTAAGAAGACCAATAGCCCGATTGAAATAGATTGGGAGCAGGAAGCAAGGAAAAATCAAGGTTCTTCATTTGAAGATCGGCTTTCTAAGTTTCTTAAGGAAAGCGATGAAAAACTTCAACAGCTTAAAAAGAATACTGACTCAAAACGCAACGGCGGATACAGGAAAAGCGATGGGCTGCAAAAAGGATAGGTAATGCAATCATTTAATTATATATAAATGCAAATATACTGTCAGAAGGTCTGACAGTTTCTTATTATAAAAGGAGAAACAAATGAAGAGAATAGCAGTAATAGACATTGGCACAAACTCAATGAGGTTGATGCTTTGTGAAATCTCAGATAATTTTATTTCAAAAAAAGAAAAGGATCTGATAATCACCAGAATAGGTAAGGATGTCTCAAAAACAGGAATGATAACAGAAGAATCTTTTGCAAGAAATATCAATGCTTTGAAAATTTTCAAGAATAAAGCGGACATATATGGTGCGGAAGAGGTATATGCTATAGCTACCAGTGCTGTCCGAGATGCATTGAACAGGGAAGCTTTTGTTGCGGAGGCATTAAGTCAGGCGGGAATCGATGTCAGAATCATAAGCGGTGAAGAAGAGGCAGAGCTTGGACTTAGAGGTGTATTAAGTGAAATTCAAAATCCCCGGGAAACGGTGTTGGTAATAGACATTGGCGGAGGAAGCACTGAACTGATACTTGGCAGCAGAGAAAAGACAGACTATAAAGTCAGTATTCCCGCAGGCGCTGTTAGAATGACCGAACAGTTTATTACCGGCAATCCTATCAGGAGTGAAGATGCCGTAAATATGAAGGACAGGCTTAATGAGCTTTTTACAAAATCTTTAGAGCATCTAAGCAGCAAGAGAGTAGACCGGGTGGTTGCTATCGGCGGCACTGCAACTACTATAGCATCAATGTATCACAACATGAGCATATATAATCCTGAAATAGTACATAATACGATTATAAATTTTAAATATATTGATAGCATATATAACCAGCTAAAGGACTTGTCTGTTGAAGAACGATGGAAGGTTAAAGGTCTTCAAAAAGAAAGAGCGGATGTTATGCCATCAGGCATATTGATATTACAGCATATTATTGGAGGACTGGGTAGAGACAGTCTGATTATCAGTGAAAATGACAATCTCGAAGGAATAATAGAAAAGTATGTATTGAGCAAATAGAGCAATTAGAAGACCATAAGAAGATAATATCTGCAAATAATTAGGTATTGACGTTTAAAGTTAAAGACGATATAATAGTATTTGCCGTTAAAAGCACGGTATCGATATTGGACAGTAAAGCCGAAGTGGCGGAACTGGCAGACGCACAGGACTTAAAATCCTGCGGTCCTCAAAGACCGTACCGGTTCGATTCCGGTCTTCGGCACCAAAAACGTCGCGGGGTAGAGCAGTTGGTAGCTCGTCGGGCTCATAACCCGGAGGTCGTGGGTTCAAATCCCTCCCCCGCAACCATTTTTTTATACATGGCGGCGTAGCTCAGTTGGCTAGAGCATTCGGTTCATACCCGAACGGTCGTTGGTTCGAATCTGACCGCCGCTACCAATGCGTCAATACACTCAGACTTAGGTCTGAGTTTTTTCAATTTTTGTCTTATATCCCACATACTGCACGCCCTATGTCAAAAAAACCTCTTCATTGTCTAAAACTTTTCCATTTTCAGATACCTATCCTGACAAATTATTCAAATCCCTTGTGTTAGAATCTTTATACGATGTTTAGAAGAAAAATGAATTGTTGGGTGGTGGTTTGAGTGGCAACAGTTTCAAATCAAAGCGTTACAAGTAAACGTGGCCGAATAAGGCATACTATAGATTTTTTTATGAATACCAACTTCAGAATGTATATAATACTTAGTGCCTTTGCGCTGCTATTGGGAAGAGCGGTTATTCTGGATTTTCTTAATCCTTTCTGTACTGCTTTTTTTGCTGTGGCAATGGTTCAGAAACTGAACCTGTTTGTAATCGGGACAAGCATATTACTTGGGGTATTAAGCGTCGGAGATAAGGGGTTACTTTTGAAATATCTCATTACCGCTATTATCCTGATAGTCCCATACGCAGCAACCCAAAAGACGAAAGTGAACAGGAAACTGGTGATATCGGCTGCAGCAGCTTTGGTTAATCTTGGGGCAGGATATTTCATTTTTTATGTTCAGAATTACTATCTCTACGATCTCTTAATGTTGATTATCGAATCCTTTTTGATTGCCATACTCATTTATATTTATGACCGTTCAATACCTGTTATAAAGAATTACAAGAACAGAAGGCTTCTGTCCTCCGAAGAGGTAGTGGCCGTTGCCGTACTGGCAGCCTTCTGCTTTGTAGGAACTGAGATTTTTATTGCAGGTTTTTCAATAAAAAACATTGCCGTCATTTTCATAATTATGGTTTTTGCTTATATTGGCAATGCCGGAACCGGTGCGGCAGTCGGGATTATTATGGGAATAGTCCAGGCGTTGTCAGGCTCTATCCTTCCTTCAGCCATAGGCGTATACGGTCTTTGTGCGTTGATGTGCGGAATATTAAAAAACCTCGGCAAATATGGCTGCCCCTTGGGCTTTATTATTGGAAATGCGCTGATGACCTTTTATATAAACGGTTCAACAGAGGTATTGATTAGGTTTTATGAAATATTGATTGCTTCCTTATTATTTATCTGCATTCCTCATAATTTTATTAAAAAGCTGTCAGGATACAGGCTATCCATTGCCGGAGAATATCTCAAAGAAAGATCTTATAGTATAAGGGTCAAGGAGAATACAATGGAAAAGCTTTCTGAGCTGGCAGGAGTATATAAGTCCCTGGCTGCTACACTGAAGGATACGGTACAGGACAGAAGTTACTTTTCCCATACTGACGCATCACAGATAATAGACCGGGTGGTTGGAAAGGTATGTTCAGGCTGCGGAGTGGCAGACAACTGCTGGAAAAGAGATTTCTACAACAGCTATCAGTACCTTTTCACAATATTGACTATAATCGAAAACGGCGGTAAGCCCCAAAAGGATAACTGCTATAAAGATTTTAAGCAGCGATGCGTAAAACCTGAAGAAATAATTGAAAACCTAAGATATCATTATGACATTTATAGAAACGGGCTTAGCTGGAAGAAAAAAATCAATGAAAGCAGATTGCTTGTAAGCGATCAGTTAAAGGAGGTATCCACAGTGGTATCTGACCTGGCTTTAAGGATAGATATGGATGTTGATTTTGACAGTGACATGGAGGAACTAATTATGGTAGGATTGGACAATGAAGCTGTAAGGGTAAAGGATGTAATAGTGGCGAAAATGGGAAACTCACTGGATGTGGACATAAGAGTAGATGGTTGTGGGGGGAAGCGTGATTGTATCAAAAACATTATTCCGGCAGTAAACAGGATGACAGGAAAGAAATTCACCAAAAGAGACATGACCTGCGACATAATACATGGCGGTATATGCAGCATAAAGCTTAAAGAAGCACCAAGGTATCAAACGGCTACCGGTATTGCAAGAATGAATAAGTCCGGAGCAATCTCGGGAGACAATTATTCCTTTATAGAACTGAAGGATGGCAAATTTATGATTGCTTTAAGTGATGGCATGGGAACAGGTCCGAAAGCTGCACTGGAAAGCAGTACAACAATAACTCTTCTTGAAAAGTTTCTCTATGCGGGATTTGACAAAGATGTGGCTATAAAAGCTATCAACTCAATGATGCTGCTTAAGTCCAATGATGAGACATATTCAACTGTGGACATGACAGTTATTGATCAATACAATGGAGAAGTTGAATTTATCAAGGTGGGTGCTGTTTCCACATTTATAAAAAGTGAAGAGGGAGTCAAGATTATCAAGACAGGTACATTACCTGTCGGAATACTGAACAAAATTGATATGGAGCTTGTTAAGAAGAAGCTTAAGGATGGCGACTTTGTGGTAATGGTTACGGACGGTGTGCTTGACTGCAACAAGGAAATAGTGGATAAAGAGAAATGGCTGGCAGAATTGATCATGAATGTGGAAACCAGAAATCCGCAGAGACTGGCGGAGGAAATACTCCGAATCTGCCTTCAGGCAAATGGGGGAGAGGCGCCGGATGACATGACGGTAATGACCGCAAAGCTATGGGAGACCATGTAAGCATATATTGAATAAATGTCTCCTTAATTGGCAAAATTATGAACAAACGTAGATGCAGGAGGCTTTTATGGATCCATGGATTGACAGTGGTGAAATCAAACAAATATTAATCATAACTGAGGGTAAGTTTGGTTCGGGAATCAGTCCTGTTGACGCTGCAAAGATAGCATATGGCGAAGGCATCGCCGTAAGCGTCGTAGGTATCACCAACCCGGAGGAAAACATTAATATGAATATGGAGGCAGTGAAGGCGATTGCCGAGGCAGGAGGGGGATTGTGGGACTATTCAAATATGGAAGAACTGGAAGATACAGTACGGAACATTACTCTCAATACAACATTGAAAACTATAGAGTGTATAGTAGACAGACAGCTTAAGGTAATTATCGGAGAGGACATATCAAATCTGGAGCCTCAATCAAAAAAAAAGATAATGGATTTTATAGGGAAGTATGGCAGGGGAATAAACCTGAAGTGTATTGTTGTCGTTGATACCGGGAAAAGCATCAAAGGCGGTTTTACCGATGTAAAAAGAAGTATAACGGGACTGCTTGAAAGCTTTCAGGAGAGGAAAAGCAGCAGCATTATCGCGGTATTAGGCTGCCCGGTTGAAAGCAACCGTATGTATAAAATCATCTGTGATTTTACCTGTGACATAAATCTATTAAGGCAGAGTCTGGAACAAATGCACTGCAGTGGTGACGGACAGGCAGGGACTGCAATATTAAAAGCCTGCGAGCTAATGAAGCAGTATTATGAAGTGTACAATGCGCACTAGCGTGCGCAGACACTAGATTAGGGCAGGGCTTCGAGGAGATACCCAGAATTCTGATGTCTAAGCATTTGAAGAATGTGTTTACTACGCATTCTTCATTTATTATGTAACAGATCATATTACTTTTTGCTTTTAAATGTCACAGCTGTATGGTAGCATT
>JAQVFD010000075.1 GCA_028697435.1 Clostridiaceae bacterium | reverse complement strand
CAGTTAGAATTTTTGTTGCCAGTCCTCTGCCCCCTATAAACTTTTCTCCCTTGTCTTGATCAAAGGTTTCCACCTTCACCGTCTTTTCTTTTAGATCGATTCTAAGCAGCTTACCGAAATAACCGTACATATAAACGCCCCCTTATTTATTACTAAATAATTACAATAAGCAAAACCTGTGCCAAATAAAAAATCCGTCTGTCTTGGGGCTTTACAGGAGGATCTTTTTCGCAGTGTTTCATTATGGTACATAATCTTATTGTTCTGTGTGTTCCTTTTTGGCACATTGCTCCACTTCTGCACACTCTATGCGGTACTTTTCTATTTTTCTGTACAGAGTGTTTCTGCTTATGCCCAAGGCTTTAGCTGTTAATGTCAGGTTGCCTTCGCATCTCATCAGTGCTTTGTATATTAACCTAACTTCCATTTGCTCCAAATTGATACATCCTTCTGTGTCTTTCATTAATACAGCATTTGGATGACTATTTACCGCAAACTCAGTCGGAAGTCTTTGCATATTTATCATTCTCTCAATAACATTCTCAAGCTCCCGGATATTCCCCGGCCAATCATATTGCACCAAACGCTGCATTATCTCATCATCAATAACAACCTCTTTTTTATTCAGCCTTTTTGAGATGCTTTTCATAAAGTGCCGGGCAATAGAAGGTATGTCCTCCCGTCTTTCTCTCAGAGCGGGTAAATGAATGGGCAGAACATTCAGCCTGTAATACAGATCCAAGCGGAAGTTCCCCTTTTCTACTTCTTGAATAAGATTCTTATTCGATGCCGCTACAATACGAACATTGATGGGGATTTGCTTTGTTCCGCCAATCCTGCTGATAACCCCTTCTTCTATAACCCGAAGCAGCTTGGTTTGCATATCAATAGGCATCTCACCTATCTCATCAAGCATAAGGGTACCACCATCGGCAATTTCAAACTTCCCGGGAGCACCTCCCCTTTTTGCTCCGGTAAAGGCACCCTCTTCATACCCGAATAGCTCGGATTCCATGAGGTTTCTCGGAATGGCACCGCAATTAATTGCCACAAAGGGCTCTTCCTTTCGATCACCATGGTTATGAATAGCCTGGGCAAAAACCTCTTTACCTGTACCGCTCTCTCCGGTTATAAGAATAGTAGACTTGCTGTCCGAGACTTTTTTGGCATATTCAACAATTTCCATAAAACGTTCATCATTGCCTATGATCTTATCAAAGGTATATATAGCTTTGCTGCCCATAATGCGATTTGCCAGATTTCTTATCCTCTTAATCTCTTTAAAAACGAAGGTTATTTCCTGCAATCCGCCTCCCTCTCCGTATATAGGGTAGGCACTAAGGCTGAACTGCAGCTTGTTGGTATTTGTGTTGACATAAACATCCTCTTCATGAAAAGCATCTCTTGCCTTTAATGTATCTACGACCTTTTCCCAGCCTTCAAAAAGCTGATATATCGGTCTGCTTAATATCTCTTTCTTAGACATTCCAAACATATCCAGCGCATTCTTATTGCTCATAATGATTCTTCCATCCATATCAGACGTCAATATGCCTGCAGCAAGGGACTCAATAATTGTCTCAAAGTGGTTTTTTGCCAAAGTCAGCTTTGCGTTGTATTCTTTTATTACTAATATCTTTTCGATGGCATCCACTGCCGCCACAACCATTCCGAGGGTGTGAGAATGTACGTTCTCACTATATCCCGTCAGGTCCAAAGATCCTATAATACGTCCTTTCGGATCCCGAATAGGAGCGCCGGAGCATGTCCACCTATGATATGCAGTAACAAAATGCTCCCTTCCGGATATCTGTACCGGTATTTTTTCCGCAATCGCAGTTCCCATTGCATTGGTTCCTATACTGCTTTCATCCATATAGGCCCCGGGAACCATCTTAAGTCTGTAAGCTTCGGCCAGTATTCCCTCATCTCCGATCATATTGAGCAAGCAGCCGCCTTCGTCAGTCAACATGGCAAAAAAACCTGACCCCTTAACAAAATTATATAGCTGATCAATAAAAGGACTGGCTGTCAGGATCAACTCTCTGCGTTCCTCCAGCTTTTTCTGAAGCTCTTTTCCCGTAATGATCTTTGCGCTGTAAACCCTGTCCAGGGGAATCCCCATTTCCATACAGCGTTTATGTGACCGTTCAACATAGGCCGCCCGCATATACCTCATCCTTTATACATATTTGCGATTTAATATGCCTTTGCTACATACACCATCTTTTCCGCCTTGCATCCGCACACCATACATTTATCTCCCACATGCTCCTGGTGGAAGGGTATACACCTTATTGTGGCACCTGTCTCTTCCTTTATCTTATCTTCACATTCCACGCTGCCACACCACATAGTCTTTACAAAGCCGGGAGTTTCCTGCATGATTTTTTTAAATTCCTCATAATCTGTAGTGGTATAGGTCTTTTCCTCCCGGTTCTTCAGAGCTTTATTGAACATTGAAGTTTGAATATCATCAAGAAGCTTGGAAATAGTCTCTGCAAGATTATCCATGGATACTGTGAATTTCTCCAGGGTATCTCTTCTGGCTATTGTCACCTGATTGTTTTCTATATCTCTGGGACCGATCTCCATCCTTATGGGAACACCCTTCATCTCCCATTCGTTGAATTTCCAGCCGGGACTGTAAGTATCCCTGTCATCCATTTCAACCCGGAAGCACTTATCAAGTTCTTCTTTTACAACCTTTGCCTTATCCAGAACTCCTTCCTTATGGAAAGCTATCGGAATAATAACAACCTGTATCGGAGCTATTCTCGGAGGCATCTTAAGGCCTCTGTTATCTCCATGAACCATAATGATTCCGCCGATAAGCCTTGTGGAAGTACCCCAGGAGGTAGTATGAGCATACTTAAGTACTCCGTCCCTATCCAGGAACTGTATATCAAACATCTTGGAAAAATGCTGTCCCAAATTGTGTGATGTTCCTGCCTGTAAAGCTTTTCCGTCATGCATCATGGCTTCCATTGTATAAGTCCGGAGGGCTCCTGCGAATTTTTCCTTTTCGCTTTTCTGTCCCAATATCACAGGCATTGCCAGTTCGTCTTCGGCAACCTGTCTATATACTTCAAGCATCTGCATTGTTTCTTTCTGGGCGTCTTCCTCATCTACATGCACTGTATGACCTTCCTGCCATAGGAATTCAGCTGTCCTGAGGAAAGGCCTGGTAGTCTTCTCCCATCGCACAACATTGCACCATTGATTTATTAACAGGGGAAGGTCCCTATATGACTGCACCCACTTGGAATACATATCGCAGATTATAGTTTCTGAGGTCGGTCTGATGAACAATCTCTCGGTAAGCTCCTCATTTCCCCCGTGAGTTACCCATAGCACCTCAGGAGCAAATCCCTCAAAATGCTCAGCTTCCTTTTTTAGATAATTTTCCGGTATTAGAAGCGGAAAATAGGCATTTTTATGTCCGGTTGCCTTAAACCTGCTGTCCATTACTCTCTGAATCCCTTCCCACACTCCATATCCATAAGGCTTAATAACCATGCACCCTTTTACAGGAGCATAGTCAACCATATCAGTCTTTAGGATTACATCAGTATACCACTGGGAAAAATCTTCTTCCATTGGAGTAATCTCTTTTACAAATTCCTGCTGCTTTTTATCAGTCATTCAAATCTCTCCTTCAGATACTATTAAAAATTAGATTTCGTTAAACATTTTTCAACACTGTACGATCATTCCTTCTTTAAGCTCCTCTGCTGTTTCCTTATCCCTCAGAAGCTCCACCAGGTACAGAGCGAAATGAATCGCGGTGCCCGGCCCCCTTGAAGTAATGAAATTGCCTCCATGTGAGACATTATTACTGCCGATTACCGCTCCTTTAAGAGCCTCCTCAAAGCCCGGATAACAAACAGCCTCCACCTTGTCCAGAAGTCCAAGTTTCCCCAAAATGCTTGGGGCTGCACATATTGCCGCTATAGGTTTACCCTTTTCGACAAAATCCATTATGAGCTTTCTCAAGCCCTTATGCTCTCCCAAATATCTGGTACCGGGCATCCCTCCCGGCAATACTATCATATCTGACTCCATATTATCAATACTTTCAAATATATCATCTGCGGTTACAACAATTCCATGAGCCCCCGGGACGTTCTTTTCTCCTGTTATTGAAATCATCTTTGCGTCTATTTCCCCTCGCCTTAAAGTATCGACTACAGTAACGGCTTCAATTTCCTCAAAGCCTTCTGCCAAATATACATTTACACGTTTCATCTTATAATCCTCCTTACAGCTTTCCGGTAATAACAAAATGGAGCTTTGCAACATTAGATAGTTTGTCTTTTCCATGTAGCAGCACAAATTGCTTTGCTGCTTCAGTTACGAGGGAAGAGCTTCCTTTCGGAAATTCCATCCCATATTCTTCTGCCAGTTTATTCATTGCTTTCACGTATTCATGTCTTGCAAGAATGCTGGCCGCAGCTACCACTACATTCTCTTCCGCCCTATGCCTTTGTTCCAACCTTATATGTCTTCCCTTCTCCAGCAATGCATTTTTAATAAGATCCGGACTGCCAAACTGATCAGACAACACATTGCTGCAATCTACAACTTCCAGCATATTTTCAATTACCCTTGCATGTCCCCATGCAAGGAGCTTGTTTAAATTCTTAATTCCGTCATACAATTCATTATATCTCTTATTCCCTATTATAACTACAGAGTATTTGCAAATTCCGGTTATCTCTTCAGCCAGCTTCCGGATCCGGGAATCAGAAAGTGTCTTACTGTCTGCAGCCCCAATTTCCTTAAGCTTTTTCTTAATTTCAGCATCCGCATATACCCCTGCTATCACCAAAGGTCCGAAATAATCACCTTTACCCGATTCATCAGTACCGATAAGCCCGTAGTCAGGTTCTTCTGCTTTTCCTTCTGCCTTTATATCTGCAGACACCATTTTAAGACTGCCTGTATGCAAAAGGTCTTCAATCAGCTGCAGTGCTTCTTTATCTTTTATCTGTGATAAATCACATTTTATTCCGTTCTTTTTATTTTCATATACTCTTATGAGATACTTCTTTTCATTGATTATAATACTGAATTGAAGTCCATAATTGATATCTTGATATAAGCTTACTTCAATCCCACTGCTTTCGAATACACTTTTCAGATATTCATAATAGTTGTATTTATCCGTTGCCTTATACAATTATCTCACTCCATTTACTGTAAAAGCCCTCATTGATTACCCTGAACTGCTCCGGTCAGTTCATTAAGCCTATTTAACAAATCTTCCAGGTCTTCAAGTTTAGCTCCGTATTCAGCCCAATTACCGGATCTTTGTGCGCTCATGGCCTCGTTAAATATTTGATTTGCCCTGTGAATAAGCTTTTCCACCGAGGAATCGGAAATTCCGGTAGAAGGTGTCTCCTGTCCCGGCTGAGGCTCTTCTTCCTGCTGCTCTTCTACCGAAAATATCCTGTCTAAGGCTTTATCCAGGGTATCCTCCATAACAACCTGATTCTTAAAGTATACAATTACTTTTTTTTGCTCAGGAAGCGCATTGGCATTCAATGCTTTTACATAAATAGGCTCTACATAAAGTATTGATTCCTCAATAGGAATTGTAAGCATATTACCTCTCACTACTTGTGAATTTCCCCCCGTTGCCAAAAGGTTCAGCTGAGGACCTATTACAGTATCCTGACTTACTATGCCCTCTATCTGCATAGGACCTTCTACTATTTTTCCTGACGGAAAGCTGTATAGTATAATATCTCCATAATTATCCCCGTCATTCTTTACTGCGAGCCAGGCTATCATATTGGTCTTGCCTTGCGGAGTATACGGAACCATAAGCAGGAATTCTTCCTTTTTGCTGTCCGGAAGCCTCATTATAAGATACGAGGACTCTACCACTTCCGCATTTGCCTGGGTGGTACTGGATCCGTAAATCTGTGTTGATACATCCCACACATCACTTTTATTGTAAAACTCCCGGGCATTCTTCATATGATATTTCTTGTATATATCCGCTTGTGTATCAAAAAGAGTCTGAGGATATCTCATATGATCCCTCAAGCCTTTAGGCATCTCGCTCATTGGCTTGAACAATGTAGAAAATATTTTGGAATATGTCATAATTATCGGATCCCTTGAATCTGAAATATAGAAGTCTGTAGTACCGTTATAGGCATCTATTATAACCTTAACGGAGTTGCGTATATAATTCGTTGACGTTTGTTTGTTGATTCTCTCAGAATATGGATATCTGTTGCTTGAAGTGTATGCATCAATAATCCAGTATAATTTTCCGTCATGAATCACTATATACGGATCTTCATCATATGTCAAAAATGGAGCTATTCTCCTTACCTTGCTGATTATCTCCCTGTTTATAAGTATTTTGCTGCTTGAGTTTATATCCTGGGATAACAGAAAATTGAACTTTCCCTCCCGTACGGCAAAGAGTATTCTGTTCAATAAATTAAGCTTTATACCGCCTGTTCCATTGTACTCAGTTTCCATATTCACATTGGTTGCCGGATAATCAAATTCCTTCTCTCTTGAGTTGACTATGACGAACTCCTTTGTACTCTCTCCGAAATATATCTGCGGAACATCCACTTTGATATCAATATCTGATATCAAAGGCATATCTCTGATAAACAACCTGGGTTGACCTGAAGGTGTAACTTCATTTACAGGCGACATTGCCACACCATATCCGTGAGTATATTTCAGATACTTGTTAATCCATGATGCCCCCCGGGCTTCTGTCTGTTTGGGAATATTTGCAGACTGAAGCTCTCTTGCCGATATAAATACCTGTCTGTATACACCATCTATTAAGTATCTGTCAATATCCATATCATTGAATTGATAATAGTTTTTCAAGCCTTGGATCTGATTATAAATATCCTTTGCCGGTCTGTAATCATTTATCGGAATATTATTTAAAGTACCCTCGTTTTCTTTAATGTCTTCCCGGGTAAGGGTCTGATTCACCGAAAACTCCTTCTCCATGACCTTATCCAGGTTATATGCATAATTTGTATAATTAATATTGTACTGTAAATATTCTTCTTCTTTCACTATCTCATTGGGCGACACTATAATATTCTGAACTATACCTGAAATTACTCCGGCAGCAATCATTGATACAATAAGAAGCAGTGGTCCTAAAACAATCAGCTTAATATTTTTTTTGTTCCTTGTTGTTATCAATAATATTGCTGTCAATATGCATATGCCCATGTAGACATAATAGGCGGGAAGGGTTATGTTGACATCAGTATAGCTGGCACCATATGCGACCCCTCTTGAGGAATAAAGCAGGTCAAAAGTCCTGAGGTAAAAGCCAAAGGCTAACAGAAGAAAAAAGAGACCCCCGATAAACATAAGCTGTTTTGGTGCAGATCCAAGTATATTCCTGTACATATCCTTGGAATTACCGACAGGCCTCGTATTCATATTAAATTCACCTTCGGGCGCCTTTAAAGTAAAATAGTTGTAAGCGTTAAATGCCATAGTAATCGCTGCAAATACAAGCACAATCACTAATGAAAAGCTATACATTTTATTGAGGAAAGGCAGCGAAAATATAAAATATCCTATGTCTTTTCCATATATAGGATCTACCAAGTCAAAAGAAGTCCTATTTATAAATATCAAAAAATCGTACCATATATCAAGTACAAATAGTAAAGAAAAAACAAAAGATAATCCTATTGAAACAAAAATAAATATCCTGGTTCTTACTTTTTTTTCAACATTTGAAAGTATTACTCCGCTATGTTTTATGGAATGCGCATTAATTGAATTTAGGTATAAATAAAACAGAAAGAATAAAATAACAAGTGCCGGAACAAAAAATTGAATCTGCGTAAAAAGCTTTTTAAAGAATACCTCTTCATAGCCAAGCTCCGCGAACCACTGGTAGTTAATAAGGTATTCGGCTATATTATTAAAAAATGCTATTATCAACAGAATAACTGCCAGTAATATCGTAATACCCTTAGTTTTAATCATACTTAATCCTCTCAAGATAACTCCTCCCACCAATTTGCACACATTTTATTATACATTTTGCAGCTATAATATACAAATCCTAGAATGCCGCCGCCATAATATCAGTTAAGGTCTTAACATAATTATAGGTTCCCTCATCAAATTCCTTACTCTTTATCGGTACCGAAAGGTATGTCACTCCCCTTATCTTGCCTCTGTCTGTCATCGGGACTGCTATCACCGACTGCCAGTCCGGCATACCCGTCAACGTATCTATCCCCGGATAGCCGCTCCAATCTATCTGGTATTCTCCCTCTCCGGTGTTTATGCATTTTTGCAGTATCCCTTCGTTGTAGTAGACTTCTTCCGCTTCTCTGTCCACCAGCCGCTTCCTTAATACCTTCCGGATTATACTCATTTCATTCCCTGTCTCTTCTATGCAGAATATCCCTCCTGTATGCGCTTCCGATACTTCTATTATCCTTCCTAAGAACCTGAACAGCT
>JAQVFD010000074.1 GCA_028697435.1 Clostridiaceae bacterium | reverse complement strand
TCATGGGCGTTGGCCTTCCTTGCTGCAGCCATAGCTTCCTCATCAGAAGCTCCGAGCTTGCCATATTTTATATTCTCCATAACGGTTCCCGCAAAAAGGTAAACGTCCTGCTGGACAATTCCAATGTTTTTTCTCAAGAACTTCAGTTTGATGTTCTTAATATCTACTCCGTCAATTCTTATTGTACCACCCGTAACATCATAAAACCTTGGGATAAGACTGCAGAGCGTTGATTTTCCTCCTCCCGAAGGTCCCACAAGAGCAGCCGTCTCTCCGGGCTCCAGGTTAAGATTTATATCTTTCAGTACCTGTCCTCCTTCTCCGTACCTGAAGGAGACATCTTCGAACTCAACTCTTCCTTCAACTTTCTCAAGCGTGATACTATCCTTATCGTCTTTTATATCCGGCTCGGTATCCATGATTTCTAAAAATCTTTCAAAACCGGTCATACCTTTTTGGAATTGCTCGGTAAAATGTATTAGAGACCTTATGGGCACAAGGAAGGTGTTAATATATAACAGATACGCCACAATATCCGATGTATCTACAGTGCCAAGCTTTATAAAATATGCACCTGCAATAACAGCAAAAACATAGATTATACCATCAAAAAATTCTACTCCGCTGAAGAAGCGTCCCATATAATAATAGCTTTCCTTTTTGGTATCAAAAAAGCCCTTGTTTCCCAGGGTGAACTTCTCCTGTTCAGCGTTCTCATTGGAAAAGGACTGAACGACTCTGATCCCGGCTATACTGTCCTCTATCTGTGCATTGATTTCCGCAAGTTTCTGTCTGTTTCTGCTGAATACGGAACGCATTTTATTATTATAGAAATAAGCAAATCCCATCAGAAGAGGTACAAATGCAAAAGTAATCAAGGTAAGCTTAATGTCAATACTCAACAATATGAAAAAAGAACCGAGTATTTTTATTATTGAAATAAAAACCTCTTCAGGACCGTGATGTGCCAGTTCCGTTATGTCAAAAAGGTCATTTACAATCCTTGACATTATCTGTCCGGTCTTATTATTGTCATAGAAGGAAAAGGACAATTTCTGAAGATGTGAAAAGATATCTTCCCGCATATCATATTCCATTTTTGCTCCCATTATATGACCCCAGGCAGTTATGAAATATTGGCAGAAATACTTGATTATGTACATTACAAGCATTAATGCACCTATCTTCAGGATGATATCAAAAGCCACACCAACTTCCTCACTCAGACCATGATCCAGCAAGTACCTTACCAGCACAGGAAAAAGCAGATCTATTCCTGCCGCCGTGAACGAGCAGAACATGTCAAGAAAGAATAAGCCTTTGTAAGGCTTATAGTACGATATGAATCTCCTTAGCTTATTCATTGTCTAAAACCCCCACTAAAAAAATAAACACACTCAAAAAAACATCTTTACCAAATATATTATATACATCTGCCGTACGAATTCCAATAAATATTTGTATTTCATATAAAATGAAGAATGCGCACTATCGTGCGCTATGCTTGAAAGGCAAAAACTGAATAAAATGCGTCGGATTAAACATAAGTAAAACCCTAGCATTATATTCAGTAACCTTAATTGGTTATTTAGGAATATATGTGAACAGCCGTTTAATATAAACGCAGCATCGCTTCCAATTATCCGAAACAATGCAGGTTTGGAACGGCTGAGTTATTAACCGTTGTTCCGATTGTCCCTTCTGGTAATTATCACTATCCCGATTATTATCAGAATTATGGGTACCAGATAATTCTTTATATCAAACATTATATATGTTCTTAAAAGTGATGCAAGTCCTATTCCGCCCAAAATGCCCACCGGTATAAGCAATCCCTTGTCACGGCTACCGAAAATGTATAATTCAAAAAGTCCAACCGCAATACCTATTAGAAACAGCGGCCACAATTCAGCCATAATATGCCATCCGAAAAATACGTTAGCATAGAATAGCGCTCCATACGTAGTAAGTATACCCCCCGGTACAAGTATACCGGCATTCTTATCAATACCTGTAAAAAATGCAAAATGCATATATATTCCGGGAATCAACAGTGCCAGTGGCCATATATAATTCCATGAAAAATTCAGATATCCGAGATTTGACATGAGAAACAATACTCCCATTGCTATTAGAACGGCACCAATTACTATATTTGAATTTCTGTTCATAATATTCCTCCTCAATTGCGCTTTCATAATTACCTTCTGTATAATATACGGAGACCTGCTGTAAATGTCTGATGGAAATTCATATTTGCCTCTGTTATATTAAAGGTGGTACTATTATTACAATAAGAGTACCACAGTATTTTATTGTATAGGAAAGTATAACTTTCCTATACAATAAAAAGCCTTGATTTAACTGCCCGCACCAGAATTTCCTACGGAAAAGGTGCATGGGCTTCAAATGCGGCCGCAGCCGCCTTTGTTCCGGAGGAGAATATGAAGGACGCAATAAGAAAACAAATACTTAGAATAAGAAATGGTCTATCCGAGAAAGATGTAAGTCTTCTCAGTGAAAAAACATTTTATAATCTGAAGGAAAACAGCTTTTTCAACAACTCAACCCATGTGATGATATACCTTGATTTTAAGAATGAGATCAAAACTGATCCTATTATAAACTATTGTCTTAAAAATAATAAAAAGGTATATGTGCCCATTTGCATATCTGAAACCCATGAACTCTGTACTTCAAGAATCACAAGCCTGGAAGAGCTTCAGTCGGGTCATTTCGGCATAAGAGAGCCGGGGTTGCAGTATATTAGGTTATCTGACAGCAAGCTTATTGATTTGGTGCTTGTTCCGGGGGTAGCCTTTGATGTTTCCGGAAACAGAATAGGTTTTGGGGCAGGATATTATGACAGGTTTATGATGCGTCTCAAGCCGGGAGCAATTAAAGCCGCTCTCGCTTACTCCTTTCAGATTGTGGATACTCTTCCTTCAGATGAGTATGATATACCTATGGATTACATTGTAACTGAGAAATGCACTATAGATTGCACTGACAATTATAAACAGAGGTGATATTATGTTGATGGATATTTTTCTTACCTTTTTCAAAATTGGCTCCTTTACAATAGGCGGAGGCTACGCTATGCTTCCTATTATCCAAAGGGAAGTTGTTGACAACAAAAAGTGGCTTGGGGAAGAAGAGTTTTTGGATTCTATTGCAGTAACCAACAGTCTGCCGGGTCCTTTGGCCATTAATTGTGCTACTTTTGTAGGATATAGAAAAGCCGGTTATGCAGGAGTAGCTGCAGCGACCCTTGGTGCAATCCTGCCATCCTTCATGATAATACTTGTAATAGCAATGTTTTTTACTTCCATCAAAGAAAACCCAATTGTCGATCACGTGTTTGCGGGGGTAAGACCGGCGGTAGTGGCACTTATTGCTTATGCTCTGCTTAAATTAGTAAAATCAATGGGTATTAATTCGCTGAATATATCCATCTCTATTGCGGTGCTGCTGTTGATTCTTCTGCTCAACTTCCATCCAATATTTGCAATAGTGATTTTCGGAGCCTTGGGATTTTTTCTCTTTAGGAAGGAGGAAGAAAAATGATTGCATTATTAAAGCTTTTTCTAACCTTCCTGAAAATTGGAGCATTCAGCTTTGGCGGGGGATATGCGGTAGTTGCCCTGATACAAAAAGAAGTTATCGAAAACAATGGTTGGATCTCACCGAAGGACTTTATTGATATAGTTGCCATTGCGGAAATGACTCCGGGACCTATTGCCGTCAATTCATCAACATTTGTGGGCTACAAAGTCGGTGCTATTGCAGGATCAGCAATTGCCACCCTTGGAGTAGTACTGATCCCTATAACTATTACACTGATCGTGTCAGTTTACTATAATAAATTCAAACATCTGAAGCAGGTCGACTGGGTAATTAAAGGTATACGGCCTGCTGTATTGGGGCTTATTGCAGCAGCCTGCATAAAAATCGCATGGGCTTCGATTATCGATATTAAAGGAATAATAATTGCACTTCTGATCTTTTTCGGAGTCTGGAAACTGAAGATAAATCCTATTATTGCGTTACTAATTTCAGGAGTGCTTGGAGTGATTTTTTACGGAGTTCACTAGACACGAGTCAAAGAAGTCCGGAGTTATGTTAATTTGATAAACTCCCCTTATTGTAAACAGTTTTTATTATTTCCCTGTTTATTATAAGGGGAGTTTATCAAAAGATAATGCCACTTTTCTTTTTCTATATCATTAATTAAATCAAGTGCTATTTTACCCTACGAACTCTATCCTTCTTTATAATTTCCTTAATTGCTTTCCACTGCATAAGGTGCATTTCTAAATTCTCAATGATACAGTCAACTGTAATCATGAATTCTTCTCTATTATCTATTCTCATATCTTGTATTGAAAAAACTATGTCATCTGGTATTGTCATAGCTCTTGGTATTTTACCTAAAAGCTCTTTTGCCTTTTCCTCTATTGGGAAAAGCGACAAAGGCTTTGCAATATCTTGATTTTTATTATTCTCATTAGTAACAAGTATGGGCTTTGATATTTCATTTGAACTCTTTCCTTTAATGCGATTCAGTTTTTGTTCAAATTCATATGAATCCCAAACTTCAATCAATTTGTGATTATTATAATTAAGAAAAATCTCCTTTGCTTGTGGGTTAATGTCTTTTGCAGAAAACAATTTAGCTATTCTTTTCGCATCTTCAACTGGAATCGCTTCCACAGCAACTTTCATAGCCAGCTGATCTCTATATTCGACAGGCAAATCTTTTAAAGGTAATACTTGAGCTTCAGTAAGCTTATTCGAGATTATTTGTGTTCCATTATGTATTATTTGCTTCACTGCGTTACCAAAGTTCAATAAACTAAGTTTATCTGAAATATACTTTTCTTTTTTCCCAAGTTTACCTGCTAAAAATTTTACTGTCATATTCCATTGAGGGGTTTCTATCGCTTTTCTAAATGCTTCAGCTTCTTCTATGGGTGTAAAACCCTCCCTCTGCATATTTTCAGTTAGTTGCTGCAGGAAAATATCTTCTTCGTCTTTGTATTCAGATAATATGCATGGAATACTCTCATATCCTAGTCTTTGAAATGCTTTAAATCTCCTATTCCCATAGATTATCTTATATTGACCGTTTTTTTGTGAATACACTTTTATTGGGCTTAATAGACCGTTGTCTTTTATGCTTTCTGCCAATTCGGTTAGCGCATCTTCATCAAGATAATTTCTTGGTTGATTCAAATCTTCATCTATTAAAGCTATTGGGATACTAACTACATTCATCAGTTATTTTCCTTCCTCCATAACCTTTTGTTTTATATCTCTATTTGTTATTTCTTCAACACTGCTTATTGATTCTTCTATAACAATGTTATTATCATTCATAAAGTCCATTGCTAACTGCGTAAATGGTTTCTCTTTAACTTTCCCCTCACTTGCCCTAACTAGCCAATGATCACTTTTCTTATGATATGTAGTTCCTATTGTCCTATATCTATAGTGCATTTGCATTCTGTCATCAGCATATTCTGCAAGAAAGTACTTCTTTTCTTTACTCATAAGAAGTTCAATATCAGAATCACTTTTTTTCAAACTGTACATCTTACTTAAAAGTTTTGTCCGATCTTCTCTGCTATGAAGTTCAATACCTAACTCCTTAGCAATTTCTCCGAGAGTTAATCTTCTCTCGTCAGTTAAACTAAGTAAGATTTGTCTAAGTTTCTCCTTTAAACAAAAATCCCATTGAAACGACATTTTTATACCCTCCTATATTTTTATACCACCCCTTCCTGCTGCCCAATAAATTGCTTTGGGTTAATTAATAGTATTTCGACAAATATTGTTAATTTCCTTTTTATTGAAAAACCCTTTTGCCACATATTATTCTTACTTCCTGAACACAAATAAATATTCATGTAAAATAAGTAAAAAATTATACTTAATACTTTGGTTTTTCCAGTAGCCTGTAGATGTACAGTTGTGTTGTTGCTTAATTATTATTTCCTTTATCTTAAAACCTGCCTTTTTATAAATTTCCATCACATCAAAGCCCATGGGTACAATATTACCCTTTTTACGAGTATCGCCTATGAGAATAGCACAGAACTTATCTTTCTTCAATACCCGATAGCTTTCAGTTGCGACCTTTTTCATTTCCTCTAAGAACTCTTTAACATCATAATGTGAGAGGTCTCCAACTATATCATCGCTGTATTTGATAATATTAGCATACGGCGGATGGGTGCATATAAGATCAATACTATTATCTTTAACAAAACCCAAGTTCCGGGCATCACCTTTCAATATGGTGATCTGTCCACAGTTTTCTCGCTCAAATTCTGTATTTTCCCGGCAAAGTTCCAAAGCATCTGGATTTATATCCACGCCTACTGCGTTACGATTTAGCAGTTTTGCCTCAACTAGGGTAGTCCCACTACCAGCAAACTGATCTAAAACTTTGTCGCCTTCTCTAGAATATCTCAGAATTAGATTTCTCGGTATATATGGTGACCAATTTCCACGATATTTCCCGCTATGGTTAGCCCAGTCACCTCTATCAGGAAAACTCCATACAGTACCTGTTTGCATTTCGAAATTATCAGGCTCCCATTTCATATCTTTTCTTTTTAGCATAGTAATAACCCTTTACTAATCTTGCAGATCTAGTATCCATTCAATCCACTTTACTACAGACTGTGCTCTTCTATCCAATGTGCTCTCATTATTAACATTATAAATATAGCAAGTCTTCATAATATCATAGGCATCTTCTTTTGTAATTGGTGAAGCATCATAAAAATATTTTCTTAGAGCTTTATTAAACACTTCGTGTTTTAATATTTGTCTAACAATTGTCAAATACTTTTCCTTATATCGTCTTCTCATGGTCTGCTTGCCAAAATCATTGAGAAAATATGTTGTAGTTCTGCCCTCTCTCCTTTTACTTGCCATACCAAGATACATAATGGCACTTGTGTAGTAGCTTGTCTGTCTATTCTCAAAGTCATAACTTACTGTAATCATTTCGGCAGTAAGCTCATTTTCCATCAATTGTCCAAGTAGGTCAACTACTCTTAAAAAGCTGTCAGCTTGTGGAAAAGGAACTTCGGGCTCTGGCTCAACTTGAACATTCTGTAAAATATTATAAATATCATCAATTGTAATAATTTCCGGTGCAATAATATAATTCTTCTGCTTTATAAGCTCCAATGAATTGTATTCCCCGGGATTGCTAAACTTATAAATAAAAATACTAAAAACATCGTTGGAATAAGTCATAAAGGCTGGTATAACTTCTTTTGTGACCTTTCCCTGCCATAGCCTATATGGGTAGTATAACTGTCTTATTAAAAAATCATCAGAAGTAAAGTTCTTTGCTTCCACCAATAGTAATCTGTTAAGACTCTCGTACCCACCATCTATTTCACACTGTGAATTATTGACACTTATGTTATATGTATTTTGCTTTAAAACATTTCTGATTTGAAAATCAAATGCAGTAGTAGACATACGCCCTGACAAAGTTGGAACTGTTTTTTCTTCAACAATATCATCAATGATTCCACATACATAAGCACAATGCAGCGCTGAGCTTTCACTATATAGGTTATTGTAATCTATGCTCTCAATTTCCGAAGGTAAACTGAACCCTATATTTTCTACCTCAGTATTATAATGAATATCCTGGTATGTATCAAAGTTTCCAATAACATAACTTCCCCTTGTAACCGGTAATATTGATAGCTTATTTTTTCTGAACAAATCGGGTAGATTTGCCTTATGATCAAACTTTGTCATAAGTCGAGCTTCTTTAAACTCATTAATCTGTGTTGCCGAAATCTGAAAAAAACCATCTTGGTTCACATTATTCAATATTTGATATTTCTCAAATAGTTTCACCCAGTTCTTTTCAATCAGCGTCATAATTTCTCACCAACACTTCATTTATTTCTCCTCTGTTATCAGCATTTGAGTTTATACTTCTATTTGCTCCCACAGTTTCAACAGTATAATCCGAATATATATCCTTTATAAAAGGAGTCGCAGAATTAGATAGCAAAAACTTGATACCCCTCTGATTTAGCCTGTCACATATCTGCTTCAATCTTAATTGTTCATCTCTGCCGAAACCATCAAGTGTATAACCAGTGAATGAGGAAGTATCTGATACTGGGTCATATGGAGGATCGAAATACACGAAAGCTCCTCTCCTTATGCCATACAAGGATTCTTCATAGTCTACATTAAGAAATCTTATATCATTACTATTTAAGAATCCACTTACCGCCCTTAATACTATTTCATTCACTATGTTTGGTTTTTTGTACTTGCCATACGGCACATTGAATTGTCCTTGAGAATTCACTCGAAAAAGTCCATTATAGCACGTCTTATTTAAAAAGATAATGCGAGATGCCTTCTGTATATTGCTCATACGCTCATATTGGGGCGTTCTATCCATTTCTCTAACATAGTAATAATGTTCTTCTGAATTAATATGTTGTGCTAAATCATGAATTAGTTCTTCAACATTATCCCTTATAACGTTATATACGTTAATTA
>JAQVFD010000073.1 GCA_028697435.1 Clostridiaceae bacterium | reverse complement strand
CTCGTCCGATCTTTGTTTCACGTGAAACAACATGCATTCCAATAATATCATGTTTTTTACAAGTTTCTATCATCTTTTCTTTTCTAATAGACATCTTCTTCAGTGTATCTATTCCGCTAACCTCTACTATTATATCTTTTAGACCGGTAGAAATAACATCTACCATTCCATTTTGATTAGTAATTATTTCGCCTTCTGTTAAATCTACAGTATCTGCTACAATATCCTTGCTCAGCTGCATAATAACTTCCGGTTGTTTCATTTGAATCAATATGGCATCTTTCTCAATTAATACTTTAAGTTCTCCTGCTTTTGTCCGATGGTAAGCAGTTGTATCTGTTATATATCCAAGCTGCTTCAATACTTGAAAAGAGGCAAGCGCTGCGTGTCCGCATATATCAACCTCCTCAACCGGTGTAAAATACCTGATGCTAAATCTGTTTCCGTCACTTCTGTTAAAATCTATAAATGCAGTCTCGGAAAAATTATTTTTCTTTGACAACTCCAGCATCTGCCAAAACGACATTCCATAATCGTCAAAAACAACAGCTGCTTTGTTTCCTCCTCCTTTGTCCGACACGAATGAGCTTAAAATATACTGTTGCATCGTCAAATCCTCCGTATTTGGATTAGTACTACCTATAACCAATTTTTCGTACTCATAATATAAAACCATTATGTCACATAAAATAAACGGTTACAGGCCAATTAATTGAGCCCTTAATTTTCCAGCAAGTCTAAAATTCTGTCCAATTCTTCATTGCTGTAATATTCGATTTCTATTCTGCCTTTATTTTTTTTGTGCTGTATTGTCACCTTCGTACCTAACGCTGTCTTTAATCTTTCTTCTAATTGATTGATTTCTATTTGAAAAGCATTTGGAAGTACGTCCTTCTTCTTTTTCTGTTTTATGTCTTTGGCCATTTTTTCCACTTGTCTTACATTTAATTGGTTGGCAATGATTTTTTCTGCCATCTCTATCTGTTTCTTATCCCCCGATATTGATAATAACGCCCGTGCATGTCCTTGAGATATCTTTCCTTCTGCTATCATATTCTTGATTTCCTCAGGTAGTTGCAGTATCCTAAGTGAGTTTGCAATTGCCGGTCTGCTCTTCCCTATCTTCTTTGATATTTCCTCCTGTGTCATATCATATTCTTCAATAAGGCTTTTGTATGCCATAGCTTCTTCAATAGCGTTCAGATCTTCCCTTTGAAGATTCTCAATAAGAGCAAGTTCCATAACTTCAAGATTACTGCATTCCTTTACAATAGCCGGTATAGCCTTTTTTCCGGCAAGTCTTGAAGCTCTCCATCTCCGCTCCCCTGCAATGATCTGATAGCTGCTTCCAAGTTTTCTTACAATTATAGGCTGAACCACACCATGTATCTTTATGGATTCAGCCAGCTCAATTAAAGCTTCATCATCAAATGCCCTCCTTGGCTGCTTATCATTGGCTTCTATGTCAGTAATCTTTATCTCTACTATTGAATTTTGATTAGTCTCTTCACCTTCAGGGATAAGCGCACCAAGACCTTTTCCCAGTCCTCTTTTGTTAATCAATTATATCACATCCTCACTTAATTCTATGAATTCATCCGCCAAATCCATGTATGATTCAGCTCCCTTTGATTTTATATCATACTCAATAATTGACATTCCATAGCTTGGCGCCTCTGCAAGCCTTACATTTCTGGGAATCATCGTAGTGTATACCTTTCCTCTGAAATATTTTTTAACTTCGTCTACCACCTGTATTGAAAGGTTTGTCCTACCATCAAACATACTCAGTACAACTCCCTCTATACTCAAATCTGGATTAAGGCTTTTCTTAACCAGCTTAATAGTGTTCATCAGTTGGCTCACACCTTCCAGGGCATAATACTCGCACTGTATGGGTATCAACACGCTGTCTACTGCAGAAAGGGCATTTATTGACAGCAAACCAAGGGATGGGGGACAGTCAATGAATACATAATCATATTCGTTTTTTACACTGTCTATACATTCCCGTAGCTTCAATTCTCTTTTATTCATCTCTGTCAACTCTATTTCCGCGCCCGCCAGTTGGACACTTGATGGTATGATGAACAGGTTTTCTCTGTTGGTGTCAATAATACATTCCGCAGGATTTCTACCGTTTATTAATACGTCGTATATCGTTTTTTCCAGTGTTGTTTTATCAATTCCAACACCGCTGGTCGTATTGCCTTGGGGATCGATATCAATCATAAGGACTTTCTTTCCTCTGTTTGCCAGGCAAGCACATAGATTTATGACAGTTGTGGTTTTTCCCACGCCACCCTTCTGATTAAAGACAGCTATTGATTTGGACATAGCATACACCTCTCATTGTACTATTGTGTTCTGAACAATTCTTTATCGTCTTCGTTTAAATAAAATTTCAGTCCATTATCATTATAAAGGTATAAAGAAATAAATGCAGTAATTTTTGCAATTTTTGTTAAACATAAAAGTTCAATAATGGGAATACATATATTGTGAATATAACTGTGTCTTTAGATATTTGCTGATTTATCGCAAATATAGTACTAAATATCCCATATATATACTATATCAGATTAAAAAAGCAAATAAAAGAACATGGCGGAGGATAAAATGTTAAAAACTGTCTTTTACTCATTTTTTCTCGTATTTATTGCTGAGTTAGGTGACAAAACACAACTTGCAACAATGCTGCTTTCTGCAAAATCAAATTCTATAATGGCAGTATTCGTTGGTTCGAGTCTGGCGTTGATTTGTTCTTCATTTTTAGGGGTTTTTGCCGGTGCGTATATAACAAAGCATATACCGCCTCATTATATACAAAATGCAGCAGGGATCTTATTCATTGGAATGGGTCTTTTAATACTAAGGGGAAAGTTATAGTAGATATGAAAAAAATATCGCTTACTACTTTCAGTAGCTCGCGATATTTTCTATACATTTTTTGGTATCCTCACTGTTACTTCAATGAATTCGCCTTTATCAATCTGACCGTATTCAACTCTGCAACCCGCTTTTACTATTTCCTTACAAGCATTTTTCAAAGTGTTTATATATATATTATAGTTCATTTTTCCCTTTATTCTATTCTTTCTAGGTTCTTCAGCCACTGCAGCTACTTCATCCAGCATCTTCTCAATCAGTTCCTCAGATTTTTTTACATTGAGAGACTTCTTTATAATATTGTGAAGAGCCTTCTCCAGCATATTATCATCCGGAAGTTTCAGCAACGCTCTTGCATGTCTTTCTGTAAGTTCATTATCCAGTATTGTTTTCTTGATACTGTCATCAAGCTTTAAAAGCCTCAGCTTGTTGGCTATAGTGGATTGCTTTTTCCCTACTTTTTTTGCAAGCTCTTCCTGAGTCATTCCATGGTCATTTATCAAATTATGATATCCTTCTGCCTCTTCAATAAAATTTAAATCTTCCCTTTGCAAGTTTTCTATTAGTGCAATTATGGCAGAATCCTGTTCAACAACTTCTATAATAACTGCCGGTATATGGCTCTCTCCTGCCAGTTTTGATGCCCTGAGCCTGCGCTCTCCCGAGATCAGTTCAAAGCCCTTTTCGCCGATCTTTCTTACATTAATAGGTTGAAGAACACCATACTCCTTAATTGAGGCAGCCAAATCACTCAGAGATGGTCCATTAAACTCTTTTCTGGGCTGATATGGGTTTGGAGCTATTTCATCAATCGGTATATTCACTATTGCTTTGTTTTCATTCAAATCTTTCATTCCTCTCCATACCACATGATTTACTTTAACATATCCGTTTTAAATATTCGCCATAACCTCCCGGTTTCCTGCCGCAAAATATTGATTTTACTGTATCTTAGCAGTTTTTCGTTTTACAAATTTCTGTTTCTTTTTTACTTTATTATCGGATTTGCTGCCGGTTTACCCGGTTTTCTGGGGTATTTTGTCGGGGTCTCCGAAACCTTCTCGATAATTACTATATTGTGCTTTATATCGCTGAAAGGCAGCATATATTCCCTTACCTCTTTAATTGCACCTCCTAGGGTTTTTATTGCTGATACAGCATTTTCCATCTCCTCTTCTATATCAGGACCTTTTTGACAAAGAAAATATCCTCCGATTTTTGCAAAGGGAAGACAGTACTCACATAAAACATTCATTGATGCAACCGCCCTTGAAAGGACAATATCGTAACACTCTCTGTTATCTTTAACTCTGCCTGCTTCCTCAGCCCTTCCATGAATAGCGCTGATATTTATTAAATCAAGCCTCTTAATTGCTTCTTTTAAATATATTACCCTCTTGTTAAGAGAATCAAGAAGTATCATTTTTAGTCCTTCATTCAATATTTGTATGGGAATTCCGGGAAAACCGGCACCTGTCCCAACATCTATTACTCTCATGCCTTCCTTGATATATCCCGTAGACAGGCAGGTAGCCGAATCAAGAAAGTGCTTAATAAATATCTCTTTTTCTTCCGTTATTGCAGTAAGGTTCACCTTTTCATTCCATTCAAGCATAATTTCCTTAAAGGCTAAAAGCTTATTCACCTTTTCTTTGGTCGGATCAATATTTAATTCCATGAGCCCATTAATCAGTATTTCCTTGTTTTCCAGACTGCTCACCTCCCCGACCCCTTCTTGTCTGTTCAAGATATATCATAAGTACCGATACGTCTGCAGGAGACACACCTGAAATCCGGGATGCCTGCCCCAAATTCGCAGGCTTGATTTCGCATAACTTTTGCCTTGCTTCCATTGAAAGACCCCTTATATCTTTAAAGTCAATATTTTCATATATTTTTTTGCTTTCCAACTTCTTAAATTGTTCTGCCTGCTGTAACTGTTTTTTAATATATCCCTCATACTTTATCATTATTTCTATTTCCTCTGATGTTTCTCTATCCAATTCAGGCATTCCCTCATCGATTTCTTTCAATGAAGAGTATCCTATCTCCGGCCTCTTCAAAAGCTCATATAAGCTTATGCCTCCTTTTATCTCTGCGCTTCCCCTCTTAATCAAATAATCCCTTATATCCTCTGTCATTGATATACTTTTCTTTTTCAACCTATCAATTTCTGCCTCTATATTATCCTTTTTACTTTTATACCTTTTATATCTCTCTTCTGTTACAAGACCTATGTCATATCCCCTCTGCGTAAGTCTGAGATCTGCATTGTCCTGCCTCAGTATAAGCCTGTATTCGGCCCTTGAAGTCATAATTCTGTATGGTTCATTTGTTCCTTTTGTAACAAGATCATCAATCAATACCCCTATATATGCTTCTGATCTGTCGAATATCAAAGGGTCTTTGCCCCTAAGTCTCAAAACCGCATTTATTCCTGCTATTATACCTTGCGCTGCAGCTTCTTCATAACCGGAAGTACCATTAATCTGCCCCGCAAAAAACAAACCGGATATTTTTTTGTGCTCAAGACTCAGCTGCAGCTGAGTCGAGTCAATACAATCATATTCAATTGCATAGGCAGTTCTCATCATGTGACAATTTTCCAAACCTTCAACACTATGCAGGATATCAAGCTGTACATCCTCCGGTAAGCTTGAAGACATTCCCTGTACATACATCTCACTGGTATTAAGCCCTTCAGGTTCAATGAATATCTGATGCTCCTCCCTGTCAGGGAAGGATACTATCTTTGTCTCTATTGAAGGACAATATCGGGGACCGACTCCGACAATATCTCCGGTATATAGCGGGGACCTATGCAGGTTCTTTCGAATAATATCATGGGTTTCTTTATTTGTATATGTAAGATAGCATGATAATTGATCCATATCTATATCCCCGGTCATAAAAGAAAAGGTATTTATATCTATGTCTCCGGGCTGTTCTGCCATCTTCCCAAAGTCAACCGTCTTACCGTCTACTCTGGCAGGAGTCCCTGTTTTGAATCTCATCAGCTTTATACCAAGGGCTTCAAGACTGTCAGAAAGCTTTGCCGCAGGAAAAAGTCCGTTTGGACCTCCGTCATAACTTATCTCCCCTATCACTATTTTACCCTTAAGGTATACTCCGGTAGCTAATATTACAGACTTACATTCAAATACTGCCCCAAGACTTGTTACAACACCGGTTACTTTATCGTTTTCTACAATAATCTTTGTAATCTCCGCCTGTTTAATCTGAAGGTTTTCCTGGTTTTCCAAAACTCTTTTCATCCTGTCCTGATACCGCTTTTTGTCAATCTGTGCTCTCAATGCCCTTACCGCAGGCCCCTTCCTTGTATTCAGCATCCTTATTTGCAGCATTGTTTTATCGATATTTACACCCATTTCCCCGCCCAATGCATCTATTTCTCTGACAATATTTCCTTTTGCCGGCCCTCCAATGGAAGGATTGCATGCCAACAACGCAATGCTATCAAGATTCATTGCGGTAATAAGGGTTTTCATTCCCAATCTTGCACACGCCAAAGCAGCCTCACTACCGGCATGTCCTGCACCTATAACCACAACATCATATTTACCTGCTGTGTATTCCATATTCACACCTCTATTTGCCTATACAGAATTTGCTGAATATCTCTCTTACAATATCTTCCTCAACAGTATCGCCCGTTATCGATCCAAGATTGTTCCACGCGTCTCTTATATCTACCGATATTATGTCAATGGGGATATTATCCTCTATAGACAAAACAGCTCTTTCTAAATTGGTTAAAGCCCTGTCCAAAAGATTTTTATGCCTTATATTCGTAACCATATTGTTTTTGCTTATACTCAGCTTTCCATGATATGCCAGACCTTCAATCCTTTCTTCCAGCATATCTATTCCTTCCCGGTTTTTTACCGACATCTTTATTATATTTTCTTCTCCGAATATTTCTTTTATATATCTTTCATCGATATTAAGTCCTAAATCCGTCTTGTTCAATGCAACTATCGTTTTTTTATTCCTTATCAGGTCAATAATCTCATTATCTTCCGGCTGCAGATTATCGGATGCATCCATAACCAATATTACAAGATCAGATTTTTCTATAGCTCCTTTTGTTCTCTCCACCCCTATACGTTCAACTATATCTTCAGAATCCCTTATACCTGCCGTATCAATAAGCCTTACCGGCACTCCGCCCATGTTAAGATATTCTTCAATTATATCTCTTGTTGTTCCCGGTATTTCCGTTACTATTGCACGGTTCTCCTTCAAAAGGACATTCAAAAGAGATGACTTTCCAACATTAGGCCGCCCTATTATCGCCGTATTCAATCCGTCTCTTACGATTTTACCCTCTTCGAAGGATTCTATAAGATTAGCTACTGAATCCGTAGCTTCTAAAAGCATACCTTTTATATTACTTACCGTAACCTCTTCTATATCATGCTCGGGAAAATCTATTGAAGCCTCAATATGTGCAAGCATAGAAATAAGACTTTCCATGATTCTTTTTATTTCCTTCGACAGCTCACCCTCCAGTTGATTCAAAGCTGCATTAAGCCCTGTTCCTGTCTTTGAAGTAATAACATCAATAACTGCCTCCGCCTGTGCCAAATCAATTCTGCCGTTTAAAAAGGCACGCTTTGTAAATTCCCCTGCTTCGGCAATATCAGCACCGTTCTTCAGAACTTCCTCCATTATTCTTCTTACGGGTACAATACCTCCATGGCAGTGAAGCTCAACAACGTCCTCCATAGTATATGAGTATGGCTTCCGCATAATAACAGCAAGTACCTCATCAAGAGTCTCACCTTTATTGTCAACTGCATGACCATATACCATCATCCTTGAGGGTATTTTTTCTATTTCAATACTCTTCTTTGGTATGAAAATATTTTTCAATACTTCTATAGATTTTTCACCGCTAATTCTCACAATTCCTATTCCGGCTTCTCCCGGTGCAGTAGCTATTGCAGCTATTGTCCTGTCCAGCATTAAATCCTCTCCTTCGAGTCAGCTGTATCTTATTAATCATTGTTTCCGATAATTTATTTTGTACATATAGATTATTATATATCACTGCAAATATTTTTTAAACAAATTTATAAGGCCCGGTATAGTTCCGGGCCTTTACTTTCTATTTATTTGATATAATAACTTTTCTGTAGGGTTCTTCACCTTCACTAAAAGTCGTTATTCCTTCCGTTTCCTGAAGCGTAGAATGTATTATTCTTCTCTCGTATGGGTTCATAGGCTCAAGCTCTACATTTTTACCTGTCTTACGAGCCCTGTCGGCCAACCTTTTGGCAAGTCTCTGTAGTGTTTCTTCCCTCTTTTTTCTGTAATCTTCGGTATCAAGTATAACCTTTACAAAACCATCTCTTTCCTTATCCTTATTAATCACCAGGCTTACGAGGTACTGAAGTGAATCCAGCGTCTGCCCTCTTCTCCCTATAATCATACCCATCTTCGGCCCTGCAAGATTGATATACAAGCTTTCATTCATATCCTTCACTCTTATTTCAGCTTTTATATCCATTGCTTCCAATATATCTCTCAAAAACTTTCTTGCTCTTTCCTTCTCAAGAGTATGATCTGTTATTCTTATTTCTTTATTTTCTATTCCCTTTTCATGCTTTATCTCAGTTATACTTTTATCTTTAAGCGTAACTCTT
>JAQVFD010000072.1 GCA_028697435.1 Clostridiaceae bacterium | reverse complement strand
ATGATAACCCAACCGATATGCATGCAATATATACCTGGAGCAATCCTCCAAGCACCATAATGCCAAATGAAACAGTAACCCTGAAGCTTGAACAAAATGTAATCAGCAACAGGAACGGAAATTACAACATTGGATTAGTCCTTACTTTCATATGGATACTGAAGATTTGGGTATCGGAACTGCCACAGCCAGCAAGGTAATTGCTAAAATAACCTATGCCGACGGTACTGCAGCAAAATATGCAGGTATCGGCTACAATCAAGATGCACAAGCGCAACAATCCTTTGCGGCAAATATGACCCTGAACTTTATAGGGGGAGGATCACCGGGAGATAAACATGCTCTTTATGTGGGAGTATATGCGGGCTCACCGGGTTCCGTAGGTGTAAGGTATACCTACGAGTGGAAACAGATATCCTCCGCTTCAACCTCAACACCATCGGGAACCATAAACCTTGGTACCTACTCTTGGGCAGGGAAATGGGACAGTAACTGGGGTGAAATGGTAATTAACCAAAATGGTGCTTCAATCACAGGCACATATACTCATGATGAAGGTAGATTAAACGGAACTGTTTCCGGTGAAGTCTTCACCGGTACATGGTCTGAATCCCCCTCTTATTCACCTCCAAATGATGCAGGTGATATGGAGCTTACAATGTCCGCTGACGGCAAGAGTTTTACAGGCAAGTGGCGTTATGGTTCGGAAGGAAGCTGGGGTGAATGGGAAGGTGGCAAACGTATAACTGAAGTTATTCCGGCACCGACAACTCCTGCAGCACCTGCGACTCCTGCGGCTTCTGCAGCTACTTCTGCAGGGGGCAGTGCAGAAGCCTTTGAATCCGGTTCAAGAATAATGTGGCAACCGGCAAATGGTCTCGGATACAGACTCTTCAGGTCAACCTCCAAGAGTGGCTTGGGGATTTCTGTCACTGATTTCTATATCACCGGTACTGCATATGCTGATGTAAATGTTGAGCCGAATACAACTTACTATTATACTATAAAGCCTGTACTTGCAGAAGCAAAGCCCTTCGAAGGAATAGATGAAAAACTGGGTGCTACAATTGCCACATATACTGTAACAACAGGCAGCAAGGTTTACAAACCAGGCATCTATAAGCACTTCATCATGCTTAAGTTGGACAACCCGAATATGAGTGTGGATGGAGTAAGCCAGGAAGTCGATCCCGGACGCAGCACTTCACCCATGACCATAGCGGGAAGAACAATGGTACCAATTCGTGCTGTTGTAGAAGCCATGGGAGGTACCATAGGCTGGGAGCAAGGAACCCGGAAAATAACACTGACAGCCAGAGGAAGTGTGGTCGAAATGTGGCTGGATAAAACAGATATAAAAATAAACGGTGTCAGCCAAAAAATGGATGTAGCCCCTGTATCTAAGAATGGAAGAACCTTTGTACCGGTAAGATTTGCAGCAGAAAACCTAAACTGTAAGGTAGACTGGATCAACAGTACAAAGGAAGCCGTTATTGTGTTTGAAGAATAGTATAAATATTAAATTAGATATAGCCCCTTCCCGAGAAAAGGGGAGGGGCTTATTGCTAAGGGGTAAATAACAATGAATAATAATAACCATACAAAATTCTACTGGGAAATTGATATACCTATATTCAAAAATAATGTGATTCTGAAGGATCTGGGAATTGCCCTGGGGATTCCCTTCGGATTGCTTATCTTCATACTATTTATTATATCAGGGGGTGATATATCCGCTGATGGTATTGGGTACCCCCTGATTACTATAGGCCTTCTGTTTGTTTTTGGCATACTGTTCATTATGCTTGTATACGGGGGCAAATACTCTGCCGGTTATCTTATAGATAGTAAGGGTATCCTGAACTATACACAGAAAAAGCAGGCAAAACAAAACAGGATAATAAATACACTATTAGTAGTGGTCGGACTGCTTTCAGGCAAACCTTCAACCGCCGGAGCGGGCATATTGGCCCAATCCCGGCAGTCTGTATTTATTAAATGGGAAAGTATCAGAAAGGTAAAAATATATCCAAGCTCAAAAAGCATAGTAGTCAAAGGAGGCTTCGCAGAGAAAATTGCTTTGTTCTGCAGTGATGACAATTTTGATTATGTGAAAGATATAATTTTGAGTAAAGTAAATGTAAACGGAGAATAAAATATGTTTAGGATTAACGCCAATAAAAAATTCGGTCCGACTCTTGTTGTATTTGTTGCTGTAATTTTTATAATTTACGGTTTGATTCATGTGACCTTAGGGATTATCGGTGAAAAGGATACTGCAATTATAACAAATATAAGAAGACAAGGTGGGGAAAGAAATGAAGCTATACCAAACAAATATACATATTCCATAAGCTATTCTTTCACTCTCCCCGACGGAAAAGAAATTGACGGATTTACTTACAAGATTGGAAGTGCTACTTATATTAAAGTATCGAATTCTGACGTGAGTATAGTTCCTGTCAGATACTTCAAAGCTTTTCCCCATATAAACGCATTGGAAAGTGATTCAGGTTTCAGATTGGGCAATTTTATTATAATCGGTGCCGGTATTGTACTGATAACACTTATCCGCCCAAAAAAGTGCAAAAAATAAAAAAGGGCATCGAAGCCCTTCCCTAATTTCGTGTTTCGCATCTCGTGACTCGCAGCTGAAGAATGCATTACATTCTTCCTATATCTCTTCTATAATGAGCCTTTTCAAAACCTATATCTCCAATTGCTTTATAAGCCTTCTCCCTTGCAAGGTTAAAATCTTTAGCTATAGCGCTTACTACAAGCACGCGGCCTCCGGAAGTAACGATTCTATCAGAAACTTTTTTTGTTCCCGCATGGAAAACCGTTACTCCGTCAATTTTAGCGGCTTTATCCAAGCCTTTTATTTCATAGCCCTTTTCGTAATGCTCCGGATAACCCCCCGATGCCATTACCACGCAGACTGCCTGTTCCACTTTCCATTGGATTTTCTGAGCTCCAAGCTTTCCGTCGATTACCGAATTCATTATTTCAACCAAATCCGACTCAAGCCTCAGAAGCACAACCTCTGTCTCGGGGTCTCCGAACCTGGTGTTGTATTCCAATACCTTGGGGCCCTTCTCAGTTATCATTATGCCGAAGTATAATACCCCTTTATAGCAAATATCTTCTGCTTTCAGTGCATCAACTGTCCTCTGGATTATATCCCTTTCCACAATTGCAGTTGTCTTATCATCATAATAGAATGCGGGAGATACTGCGCCCATTCCGCCGGTATTCAATCCGCCGTCATTGTCCAGGGCTCTTTTGTAATCCTGAGCGCTTACCATTGGCGCTGCAACCTTTCCGTCAACAAAAGCAAGTATCGAAGCTTCCTTGCCCACAAGGAACTCCTCTACTATAATCCTGCTTCCTGCATCTCCGAATTTCTTGACCGTGAGTATATCATCAATTGCAGAAATTGCATCCTCTCTGTTTTGGGCTATTATTACACCCTTACCCGCTGCAAGCCCGTCAGCCTTAATAACTACGGGATATCCGAAGCCGTCCAGTTCAAACTTTGCTTCTTCAGGTTCATAATATACCTTATAAGCTGCGGTAGGTATTTTGTTTCTTATCATAAAGTCCTTTGAAAAAGCCTTACTGCTTTCAAGCATAGCGCCTTTTCCCCCGGGTCCGAATATTCTCATCCCCTTCTCTTCAAAGCAGTCTGCTATTCCAAGGCTCAGGGGTACTTCCGGTCCCACTACCGTAAGATCTATGCTGTTATCCAGTGCAAAGTTGAGCAGCCCTTTTATATCATCTGCGGCAATATCAACACATTCGGCAAGCTCACCAATTCCGCCGTTCCCCGGCGCACAGTATATTTTCTCAACCAGCTTGCTCTGAGCTATCTTCCACACAAGTGTATGTTCTCTGCCTCCGCTTCCAACCACAAGTACCTTCATATTTTTTCCTCCTTCCACATAACAACGCAGAAATCCGAAGCTTATAATGACTTAAACTTAGTGCTTAAAATGACGCATCCCAGTAAATATCATCGCAATTCCGGACTTGTTGCATCCGTCTATGGACATCTGATCATTCACTGATCCTCCCGGCTGTACAATTGCCGTTATTCCTGCCTTTGCGGCGGATTCCACCACATCGCCGAAGGGGAAGAATGCATCTGAGGCTATTACAGCCCCTTTTGCCTTTTCTCCTGAACGCTCAAGACTCATATTGGCAGACCATATCCTATTGGTCTGACCGGGTCCTATGCCCAGAGTCATACCGTCTTTTGCCACTACAATGGCATTGGACTTTACATGCTTTACAACCTTCCATGCAAAAAGCATATCCCGCATTTCCTTCTCAGTAGGTTTTCTATCGGTAATATAATTTATATCGCCCATATCGAAGTCCGCCCAGTCCGCATCCTGAATAAGCAGCCCGCCTCCTACCTTCTTAAGATCAATGTCTGTTTCCGGTTTGCGGCTTATATCCTCTAACTTCATAATTCTAATATTCTTTTTGCTTGTAAGAACATTCATGGCTCCTTCTGTATATGAAGGTGCAATTACTATTTCCACAAATATCTTCCCAATTTCCAATGCTGTTTTTTCATCCACTTCCCGGTTGAGGGCTATTATACCGCCGAATATGGATACGGGATCACCTTCATAGGCTTTCATATATGCCTCATATATGTCGCTCCCGACACCCACACCGCAGGGATTTGCATGCTTTAGTGCCACAGCAGCAGGCTCTTTAAATTCCTTCAATGTTTCCAATGCTGCATTTGCGTCATTTATATTATTAAAGGAGAGCTCCTTACCATGAAGCTGTACTGCCGAAGCAATACTGCCCTTTACTTCTTTCATTTCCTTATAATAGGCTGCCCCTTGATGCGGGTTCTCACCATATCTCAAATCCTGTACCTTTTCAAAGGTCATGGTCACTGTCTCCGGGTACTTTGGCAATCCTGCCTTGTCCCACAGATAGTTGCCTATAAGAGTATCATAGCTTGCAGTGTGTGAAAATACTTTTGCAGCAAGCTCAAACCTTGTTGCTTCGATTGTATCTCCGTTATTTTTGATTTCTTCAAGCACCTTCGGATAATCCTCCGGATCTACAACAACTGTTACATATTTATAGTTCTTGGCTGCTGCCCTAAGCATTGAAGGACCTCCGATATCTATGTTTTCTATGGCTTCAGAAAGTTCTGTACCTTCTTTTTCTATGGTTTTTCTGAAAGGATAAAGATTTACAATCACCATGTCTATTGTCTCAATTCCAAGTTCACGGAGCTTATCCATATGCTCTGCTTTGTCTCTTATTGCCAGCAGCCCCCCGTGAATATTAGGATGCAAAGTCTTGACTCTACCATCCAAACACTCGGGATAACCTGTTATCTCTGATATTCCTATTACCTTTATTCCTGTATCCTCAAGGGCTTTTGCAGTACCCCCCGTTGATATTATCTCCACTCCTTGCTTTTCCAGTTCCCTGGCTAAATCAACTATTCCTGTCTTGTCTGAAACGCTAATGATCGCCCTCTTTATCATACCGGCATCACACCTCTTTCTTTAATATATTAACCTTCCGTCCTACTATACAGAGCCTTCCTTCACAAAACAGCCCTACTGCAGCAGGCAGTAGTTTGTGCTCCACTTGCAGCACTCTTGCAGCCAAAGTCTCGATAGTATCCTCTATATATACCGGCACAGACTCCTGAAGTATTATAGGACCGCTGTCAGTGCCTTCATCTACAAAGTGGACAGTAGCTCCCGATACCTTTACTCCATAATCCAAGGCCGCTTTATGTACTTTTTCTCCATAAAAACCTTTACCGCAGAAAGAAGGTATCAATGAGGGATGTATGTTTATTATTCTCCCTTCATAGGCTTTTACAAGCTCCCTGTCAAGTATGGAAAGAAAACCTGCAAGCACAATCAGTTCAATATTCAGCTTCTGAAGCTCCGGTAACAGATTCTCGGAAAGTTGATTCCTGTTAATATAAACTGCCTTGATATTATGTTTCTTTGCCCTTTCCAGGGCATATGCACCCTCGTGATCAGATATAACCGCCTCTATCCTTCCGTTTATATCGCCTTTCTCTATTGCATCAATAAGGGTCTGCAGATTTGTTCCTCCACCCGACACCAGGACAGCTATCCTTACCTTCCGCAAAATTCTATACCCCCTTCACCCTTAGCGACACTGCCTATGATATAGGCTTTCTCACCCAAATCCCCAAGAGTGCTGAGAATGTCTTCCGAGTCTTCTTTTCTGACTGCCATTACCATTCCTATACCCATATTGAAGGTGTTGAACATTTCCTTCTCATCAATATTGCCCAACCTTTGCATCAGCTTAAAAATGGGAGGAATATCCCAGCTCCCGAGAGTAATATTAGCTTTAAGTTCGGAAGGAAGTGTCCTCGGAATGTTTTCTATGAAGCCTCCCCCGGTAATATGAGCTATACCGTTTATTTGATGTTTCGCTATTAAAGACTGTACTGTCTTAACATATATTTTTGTAGGTTTTAAGAGCTCTTCCCCCAGGGTGCCCTCTATTTCATCAAATTTAGTGTTGATATCAAAGTTATTAATCCCGAAAAAAAGCTTTCTAACCAGGGAATACCCGTTACTGTGTATACCGCTTGAAGCAATACCAATCAGCACATCCTCTTCTTTTACATCGGAACCGTTTATTACTTTGTTCTTGTCCACTATTCCTACCGCAAATCCTGCCAGATCGTATTCCCCATCCTTATAAAAGCCCGGCATTTCTGCGGTTTCCCCCCCTATCAAAGCACAGCCTGCTTCAACACAACCGTCGCATACTCCTTTTACAATGTCTGCCGCTACACTTGGCATAAGTCTTCCTGTACCTATGTAGTCAAGAAAAAATAAAGGTTTTGCCCCGTGACATACCACATCATTGACACACATGGCCACACAGTCAATACCTATTGTGTCGTGCTTTCCTGTCATAAAAGCGATCTGAAGCTTGGTTCCCACTCCGTCAGTACCGGAAATAAGAATAGGATTCTCATAATTTCCCTTGTCTAATTCGAAAAAACCTCCGAAGCTGCCCAGTTCTCCAAGTACCCCCGGTATCATGGTGCGTTTTGTATGTTCCTTCATAAGCTTCACTGCTTCATAGCCTGCTTCAACATCTACTCCCGATGCCCTGTATGTCAGTTTTTCATCCATAGGATCTCACACCCCTGTTTCAAAATTACTTTTTTAGAGAATATCCTCTTTAACTTTTTTATCCTTTTCTATCACAGCCTGTTTCATTTTTTCCTTGTGTGCCTTAAGCTTATCCCTTAAATAACTATACTTTACCGATAATATCTGTACCGCTAAAAGTCCCGCATTTTCTGCGCCGTCAACCGCAACGGTCGCCACAGGAATCCCCGAAGGCATCTGTACTATTGACAAAAGGGAATCCAAACCATCCAAAGTCGATGATTTTATGGGTATCCCTATAACAGGAAGTGTTGTAAATGCCGCTAAAACTCCGGGAAGATGTGCTGCTTTTCCCGCTGCTGCAATAATAACTTCAAAACCGTTGTCTTCTGCTTGTTTTGCATATTCTGCCGCCCTATCCGGTGTTCTGTGTGCAGATATTACGTTGATTTCGAAGTCAACTTTAAAAGTCTTCAAAACCTCAATAGTTTTCCTTACTACAGGGAGATCCGAATCACTGCCCATTATAACCGCTGCCTTTGGTTTATCTAATGACACAAGCATCACTCCTCGTATTTAAATTTTTTAATCAGCTGAAGTATTCCACTCCTGCTCTAAATATCAACTGTTCCTTATCTCCGGGAACATTTTTACCTATATTGATTCCGGTTCTTTCCGAATGTCCCATCTTTCCGAAAATCCTTCCGTCAGGACTTGTTATCCCTTCTACGGAATCTATGGACCCGTTTGGATTAAAGTCCACATACTGTGTGGCAACCTGTCCGTTCTTAATAAGCTGGGTCATCATCTCCCTGCTTGCCGCAAACCGTCCTTCACCGTGGGATATTGCTATGGTATGTATATCCCCCACCTTGGATTTGCTAAGCCATGGAGACAGTGAAGATACTACCTTTGTCCTCACCATACAGGACACATGCCTTCCTATCTTATTGAATGTGAGGGTTGGTGAGCTTCCATCCATGTCCCTGATCTCCCCGTAGGGCAAAAGCCCAAGCTTTATCAGTGCCTGAAAGCCATTGCATACCCCCAACATCAAGCCATCCTCCTGCAGGAACTCATTTACAGCCTCACTGACACGAGGGTTTCTGAATACCGTTGCTATGAATTTACCTGAACCTGCCGGCTCGTCACCGCTGCTGAACCCCCCGGGAAGTGCTATTATCTGAGAACCGCCAATCAGCCTTACCATTTCATTTATAGAATATTCTATATCTGAAGGGGTAATATTCCTGAATACAAAAAGTGAAGCTTCGCCTCCCGCTTTTTCAAAAGCTCTTGCCATATCGTACTCGCAATTGGTTCCGGGAAATACCGGTATAAATACTTTCGGCCGTGCTATTTTTACAGAGGGTTTTACATTATTTGCACTATTATAGTATATATTCTGCGG
>JAQVFD010000071.1 GCA_028697435.1 Clostridiaceae bacterium | reverse complement strand
TGCCCCACATCTCTTACTTATTTGTTTGCCCTAACTCAAAAGAATTCTGACTGTTCTCAGCGCAGTTACCTACGCTTCAAACTTTCATTTGGTTATCTTATTTACACTGTTTAGTTTTCAAGGATCAAATTTGTGATTCAGCGTATGCTATATACTGATTCACTTGTGAATGTGTCGTCGGCTTGTTTGCCGTCGACGCTTACTAATAATATCACAAATAAATGACGTACTCAATTCATTTTTACGCCAAATTTTATTATTTTTTTATTCTATCACTAAATTACTTACTATTTCTATTTATATCTCTTATATTCGCTATGTTTTACTATATCCAATTATTCACAATAATGGCTTTAGCGAATATTATATTCCGTCAAAAGGATCCGGCGATTGTATCAAGTTTGGCATATCACTCATCGGCACTCTGATATAGCTTTCCGGAACATCGCCTACTATCGTAGTATCTTTAAAGAAAACATCAGAACTTTCCCTTAATTATGGTTGTATTATCTTCTACAGTTATTTCAGATATCAGAAGTCTGTATATATACCTTTTGTCGGTACTATTCAATTTGCAAATAGTATCTTCTATATTATAATGTAGCTTTCTTTCTTTGCAGTCTTTTTTAAGTCTCTCTTCAAGATCAGAATTCTCTGCATTTCTATCCTTTGAAACTCCATCAAGACTTGTGAAGAGCTTCATATTAAATTCAAGCATTTTAGTAAATTCATCTTCTTTTATATAGCCTTTTCGGAACATAGCTATAATTCTTTCTCTTTCAAAATTAGTCTTTTCCTTTTTCTTAAATATATTCTTAATCTCATTTTGTCTGTCAGCTATGTATTTCTCAATTACCCTATACATATTTAACTCTTTTGTCATGAAAATGCAAATGCTGCTATATATCCGCTCCCATACGGCTTTCTCAATATCTTCAGCTTTGACAAGTGCCGCTTTACATTCTTTTCCCTTAACTCCCTTATACTTTTCGGGACATATGTAATAACGATATACAGTACTACCTTTTGCTACAGTTTTACCGCTCATTGTACTTCCGCAGATTCCGCATCTCAACAGAGAAGCTAATATAAAATCCTCACTGCACCTTTTTTCTCTTAAATGTCTTGCTTTTTTCAGGACCTCTTGGGCTTTTTCCCAGGTATCCTTATCAATTATCTGCGGTATTTCAACCGGTATCCATTCATTTTGAGGTCTTTCCTTTACTTTAACTTTTTCACCCCTTTTTTTATATTTATTAAAATGGCACTCTCTTGTGTCATATCTTCTAATATATAATGTACCCAAATATGATGGGTTTGAAAGTATTCTTCTCACTGTAACCCTGCTCCACTGCTTCATCCTGGGACTTGGGACACATAAATCATTTAGCCTTTCTGCTATTTCTGACGGACTCTTATGTTCTTCTATAAGCATAGCAAAAATATTTTTTAAATTATTTGCATGATCCTCGTTAATGTTTAACGTATCCGTTCTTTGGTCAAAGTTATAACCGTATGTTCCCGGATTATGGGTAAGCATATGCTGACATGCTTTTGCCCTCTTACCCATTTCAGTTCTGAGCTTTAGTCTTGCCCTTTCATATTCATCAACAGCAGCCATTATCGTTAACTGAAATCGACCTTCAGCATTATCCTGAAAATTGTTTTTTAAAAAAATAAGCTGCGTACCGCTTTTTTTTATTTCATCTACTATTATCAACTGGTGAGCGGCATTCCTTGACAACCTGCTGGAATCATAGCATATAAAGTAGCTTATATCATTTTCCCTTTTTTTAATCATATCAAGAGCTGCCATCAACTGCGGTCTTTCCAGAAAAGCCCCTGAAACACCCTCGTCGCTAAAAATAAATATGTTTTCCCGGCTGCATCCTAATTCAACAGCCTTATTCACACCTTCAGTCCTCTGAACTTGCATCGAATATCCTCTCTCGGCTTGTTCCTCCGTCGATACTCTCAAGTACACCAGCGCAATCAAATCCTTCACAACCTTCATAATATCTTTTCAGCAATAACTTGAATATCCTTTCATAAGCTTCAATTCTGTCGGCTGCTGTACCCTCCGACAGTAACTTAATATCATAACCTTTGACTTTCACAAAACCACCTGCCATATAAAATAAGACTTGTACCTACATAATTATTAAAGGAAGGATTCTCATCCTTCCTTTTACTTTTGTGCATTATATGTTTTTGTCATTTTTCAACATTGAGCCTCTCAGTATTTTCTTATTCCCAAAACGCTCTCTTATTCTATCAATTGTTTTCTCAATAGTCTCTTCCTTATGTGCATTTTTCTCTCCCTCAACCAGCTCAAAAATTGAAAGCTGCTCCGATTCATCCGTCTCGAAGCTGCTTAGACCTAAACCGATGAGACGTATAAGCTTGTTTTTGTTCTTGTTTGTCTCAAGGAGCCTTATGGCATTTGTGTAGATTTCTTTTGTAAGATAAGTGGGCGGCACTGTTTTCTGCCTTGAAACGGTAGTAAAATCTTCATATTTAATCGAAATCGAAACTGTTTTTCCCTTATAACCGGATTTCCTGGCTTCATAGCCTACCTCTTCTGCCAAACCCAGTAAAATATTCTTTATGTATTCAATGTCATTGGTATCATATGGCAAAGTTGTAGAGCGGCTGATGGATTTATTATCAAATAGTGGATTTGGTGTTACCGGAGAATCATCTATCCCCCTTGAAAGCCTATACAATTCCTCTCCATATTTTCCAAAATTGCTTTTAAGAAATTCTACGTTGCTTTTTGCTATATCACCTATTTTATATATTGCATAGTCCATGAGCTTTTGCTCAGTCTGCTTTCCTATACCATACATTTCTCTTACCGGTAATGGCCATAGCTTTTCTTCTATATCCTTTACGTAAAGCTCTGTTATTCCCCGGGGTTTTTTCAATTCGGATCCCATCTTTGCCAGGAATTTGTTTTCTGAGATACCTATTGAACACCAGAGGTCCAACTCCCTTGAGATAGTCTCCATTATATTTTCAGCAATCTCTGTAGGAGTTCCGAAGAGTTTTTCGCAACCGGTCAGATCCATCCATGCCTCGTCTATACTGTTTTGCTGTACCACAGGTGTATATCTTGAAAGTATTCCCATTACCGCCTTAGATTTCTTTTCATACAACTCATGATTCGGAGGCACTGTTACCAGCTCAGGGCATAGCTTCTTAGCTTCATGAATCACCATTGTTGTCCTTATGCCAAATTTTCTGGCTTCATAATTTGCTGCAAGTATAATACCCGAGCGTTTTTGGGGATCTCCGGCTACAGCCGCAGGTTTCCCTTTAAGCTCAGGATTCTTCGCCATTTCACAGCTTATAAAAAATGCATTCATATCTACCAGAAATATCAGTCTATTCACCCCAGGTTCACCTCCACAGCGGAATGCATCCAATGTATGTACTAATTATAACAATACGGTTCACTATATACAATCGCAGGGCTTATACAGTTTTTTCTTCTGATACTATGCTTACAATTATTGTTTCAGAAACCGGTATATGTGTGGTTACATCAATTTTGTTGCTTGCAAGGGGAACAACTATCTGCACATCTGTTTTAACCATCAGATATATTTTTAGTCTTGTCTGGTTTATACCTGCTTCTTCAAAGTCCGTAAAAAAATCTACATTCACTGAACCTGCCGGCCGGATGTCAATACTTATTACGGGACCTGTATTGGCAAATACCTGACTGCCGAAAATACTTGATATAGGGATTTTTAGATCTGTGACTCCGATTTTTTTTATTTCTTTCAAAATTTCCATGGAGGTTTCTGATGCCAGCTTAGTCATTTGTACTGTGTTTGCCTGGATCAGTGATATCCTTCCATTGTTGTCGGTCTTGTAGTCTATAAGCTGATTGAATGAATTGCTGCCGACTTTGTTTCTTACTGCTTCATATATTGCCTGTGTTGCTATAAGTCTTGCGTTTATCTCCGACATTGCAAGTATGGTTGGCCTGATATTTCTCTCAACAATGTAATATGAATATATTGAAATGATAATAAACAGTACAAATATAAAGAAAAGCTTTTTTCTGCCGTCCCGATGACCAAACCTCCTTCTCATGAGCAAACACCCCCTATTTATTAATATATGATACGAAGTTATATATATTACAAAAATAATTCAGTTACGAGACACGAGTCGCGAGACGCGAGAGTTAGGGCAGGGCCTTGAATTCTGGTGTCTGGTATCTGGTGTCTGTATTATGCAACAAAAGTTTATCTTTTTCGTCTAAATATATGATTTAAAAATGCAGGAATGTCAATAATCAAATATGCGAACCATATGCCCTAAGTACTGATTTCCTTAGTGTTTGCCATAAAAAATCTTCTATGATATAATAATTTCATTAAATATTGCATTTATCCTTGTGGAGGTATAATATGAGTGAAAAAGAGACAAACACTCCCAAGACGAAAAAGAAGAAAAAGAGAACCTTCTCTGTTGGCAGGTTTTTAAGATTTATTATACTTTTTCTTCTGTTGATAATCCTTGTGAGTGGCAGCATTGCGTTGGGAACTGCATATTCTTGGGTAAAAGCTGCAAGACCACTTAATGTGGATGAAATGTTTGACCTGAATCAGACTACATATATTGTGGATAAAAACGATAAAGTTATTGATACGCTTCATGCTAATGAGAATCGTACTATGGTTACTATAGACCAGATGCCTAAGTATTTACAGGATGCCTTTATAGCAATTGAAGATAAACGATTTAGAGAACACAAAGGCATAGACTTATACCGTATTTTCGGTGCTATAAAAGCCGACATTGAAAGCGGAGACCTGTCACAGGGAGCAAGTACAATTACACAACAGCTAATTAAGAATGTATATCTTAGTCCCGAAAAAAAGTGGAAAAGAAAAGTAGTCGAGATGTATTATGCTATACAACTGGAAAGACGCTTTACTAAGGATCAGATATTGGAAGCATATATGAATACGGCAGCACTTGGGCATAATGTCTCCGGAGTTAAGGCTGCAGCTTTGTACTACTTCGGAAAGGAATTAGATCAGCTGACCTTGGGTGAATGTGCTACAATCGCGGGTATTACACAATATCCTTCCTTGTATTCTCCGTATTTAAACTATGAAAAATCTATGGGTAAAAAAGAGGTTGTGCTTAAAGAAATGCTGGCACAAGGGCTTATTACGCAGGAAGAACATGATGGTGCTTTAAATCAGGAAATTACACTGTCAAAGATACAAAAAGAAGTCGAGACTACATATTTTGCAGACATGATTATCAGTGATGTTACGGACACATTAATGAAAGAAATGGGACTCAGCAAAGAAGAAGCACAGATTAAACTTTTTAATGGCGGACTCACGATAATAGCTACTATAGATACGGAAATACAGGCAATGGTTGAGGAGACCTTTAAGAACACCAAACTCTTTCCCGAGAGTGTGGAAGATGAAAACGGCATTCTTCAGCCTGAAGCAGCAGCAATAATTATTGAAAACGGAACCGGTGAAATAAAGGCTGTTATGGGTGGCAGAAGCGAAAAGGTAAGAAGAGGTCTCAATAGAGCTACTCAATCCTTACGACAGCCGGGTTCTACTATAAAGCCTCTTTCTGTTTATGCACCGGCTTTGGACAATGGTTATACTGCCGGTACTGTTATAGATGATGCCCCTGTTGTTTTTGGAAACTTCAAACCCCGTAATTATAGCTTTAACTTCAAAGGCCTTGTCACTGTTAGGGAAGCCTTAAAACATTCAACAAATGTTGTGGCTGTTAAGATATTGCAGGACGTTGGAATACAGCGCTCCATGGAATATCTCAAGAAATTCGGAATTACAACTTTAGTCACAAGAGAGGATAACGGGGTAACTAATGATGAAAGTCTTTCGCCCCTTGCCCTTGGCGGAGTGACTAATGGGGTTAAGCCAATTGAAATGGCTGCGGCTTTTAGTGTTTTCCCGAATAAGGGAATATACATAAAGCCTATCTCCTTCACAAAAATTCTTGATAAGGATGGAAATGTAATTTTTGAAAATAAGCCACCTAAGGAAAAAGTCATAAGTGAGCAGGTCTCATACTTAATGATAGATCTTATGAAAGGTGTTATAAGAGGCGGTACCGGTGGTAATGCAGCATTATCCAAGATGCCTGTTGCCGGTAAGACAGGTACTACTACAAAAAATGTTGATGCATGGTTTACAGGCTATAGCCCATACTATACATCCTCTGTATGGATCGGACATGACGAACCCACCCCCATGAATTTCACAGGAGGCAGTTATCCTGCAAAGCTTTGGAAGGCCATTATGGAAGAAGTTCATAAAAACCTTGAGGTTAAGAATTTTGAAAGTCCGGGTGGATTGGTATCTGTAAACATCTGCAACGTTTCCGGGAAAAGGCCCTCCGAGCTTTGTGCTCTTGACCCAAGAGGCTCCAGGGTACAATCTGAGCTGTTCATCAAAGGAACTGAACCGGATGCTGAAAGCATTTGTGATGTACATGTAATTAAAGATGTATGTGTCGAATCGGGAAAATTGGCGACAGAGTTCTGTCCGACTCCGGCAGTACAGTCACAGGTTTTCATTCAAAGAATCGAACCCTTTATTCCTGAACCTGATCAGAAACAGCTTCCGGCAGATTTAATAAATGAAGCACCAACAGAGCCTTGCGATATTCATACCGAGCCGATTTTTATTGATGACCCTTTAGAGGGTGAGGAGAATCTTGAGGGTGAAGAAATTTTTGAGGATGAAGATTAATTCATGGAAAATTAGAGCAGCTAATGCATATGCATGCTGCTCCTTTTTATTATTTCTTTCATAGCTTTTGTAATTATTGGCGCACCTTTGTCGCGGCAATCCTTTCCATCCATCTTGCCAGGGTCACCGATACCTACGATTACGGGAACATTGATTGACTCAAGTATGTCTACAGTATCTCCGATTATTTTCAGTCCTGCGCAGATAGTGCCATATTTATCCACTGTATTCTCTACAATGTTTCCATCCTTGGTTACTGAGAAGTCGACGTCGACTCCTTTCACCCCTTCAGTGTTCGATGCTACCGCAATCACACCCAGTATTTCAATATCGAGACTCTTTGCTAAATCCACTATAACTTTTTCACCATTTCCCATTCCGACATTCCCTTTGTCATCCACCATAACAACTACCGGGTCATATGGAGCTTTTTTAATAAGCTCAATAATACTTCTGCCGCTCATTGGTGTCGGATTGCCTGCCGACTTTGATATACACCTGCCTCCTATCCTTAATGCGGCTTTTTCTACCGCTTTTTTTGCGATTCGATCACCGTCTGTAACAAGTATTACCCGCCTCTTATTATCGGAATTCTCCATATTTATGTCTCCTACTTTTTTGACTTGGGGCTAAATGCTAATGCCATTATATACCCAAAAAATATAGCTCCGGCTATACCTCCCGCAGCTGCTTTCAAACCGCCGGTAAAGGCCCCCAGTATTCCTGTCTCCTTTACCTCCTTTATTGCGCCTTCTGCAAGAGAATAGCCAAATCCGGTCAGTGGGGTTGTCGCCCCGGCTCCCCCAAAATCTACTAATGTCTGGTATATCCCTATTCCTTGAAGAATTGCACCGACAGTGACAAATAAAACAAGCACTCTGGCAGGAGTAAGCTTTGTCAGATCCATCAAAAGCTGCCCTATAACACAAATTACTCCCCCGACCAAAAATGCTTTTAAGTAATCCATTATACACCCACTCCTATTGTTCTTTCTATAGCAACTGCATGAGCTATACATGGGATTGATTCTCCCTGCCAAGTGGTGGTTGGTGAAAGCAATGCCCCGGTTGCGACTAAAAGTATTTTATTAATATTACCCTTCTTCATCATTTTCGCAAAATAGCCGTTAAGTACTACAGCGGCACATCCACAACCGCTTCCTCCCGCGTGGGTATCCTGTTTTTCACCGTCAAAGATCATAGAACCGCAATCATCATATACTTTCGCAATATAGAAACCTTCCTTTTTTAACATATCCAGTGCTATAGTCTTTCCTACATTCCCTAAATCCCCCGTAATAATCAAATCGTAGTACTCCGGTCTCCTGCCTGTCTCATTCAAATGAACTGAGATTGTGTCAACGGCAGCAGGAGCCATCGCCGCGCCCATATTATTTGCATCCTTTATCCCAAAATCCAATACCTTTCCAATAGTAACATGCGTAATATATGGCCCGCTGCCTGTCTCTGCAATTACTGCCGCTCCGGCTCCCGTAACAGTCCACTGGGCATAAGGAGGTCTCTGGACTCCCTGCTCTAATGGAGATCTGTATTGCCTCTCAGCACTGCTGAAATGACTTGAAGTAGCACACACAACAGTCTCCGCATATCCTCCGTCAATCATAAGGGATCCCATACATAATGATTCGGACATGGTTGAACATGCCCCGTATAGCCCGATAAAGGGTATCTGCAGTTCACGCGCAGCAAAACCCGAAGATACTATTTGATTCAGCAGATCCCCAGCAAACATAAAATTAATATTTGCATTTGTTTTACCTGAAGCATTTATTGCATTTATTACAGCTTCCCTGAGCATCT
>JAQVFD010000070.1 GCA_028697435.1 Clostridiaceae bacterium | reverse complement strand
TTGACCATTCTTTGTTATAAATACAGGTTCAGATTCAGTATGGCATATTTCGGATATATCATTGAAGTTATTGCGTAGATCAGAAATTGGTTTAATAATGGGCATACAATTCACCTCGCTCGTTTTTTATCATTATTATAAACTTATTATATCATAATAATGATAAATAGTGATAATATTATTATCAAATGACTTTTATATAGTTCTGACGCTGGAGTCCGCCATCCATCATCTAACAATGCGCTCATGCGTCGGGAAAGAGCAAGAAGCATGCGTGCCTTGGGTTGCCGGACGCATCTGCTCTGGAGTAATATCAGGGCAACCACATCCCTTCACCGGGTGGCAAGCACCGCCAAGGGGAAGGGCTCTGGTGGTCCGGTTCATGGATGTCGTGAGTGCGGAACCGTTATATGAAATTCCTTACAAAGTTGCCGCGCCTCCTTGCACGGATTTTTGAGATATATAGCCATACTTAGTTATGATGCAAATTTGCAAAGTTATATAATCTAGAAGGAGATGTTCATTTGATTAGTATCAGAAGATATGGTAATGAGCCGTACACTGTAGCAGTTATTCATGGAGGACCAGGGGCTCCAGGTGGCATGAGAAAAGTAGCTGAGGAAATATCTAAGAAGTTTGGAGTTATTGAACCAATGCAATCAGCAAGTTCAATCAGTGGACAAGTTGCTGAATTAAAGGATTTGCTTAAAAATAACGCTTATTTTCCGGTAACACTGATAGGACATTCATGGGGAGCATGGTTAAGTTATATTTTTGCCGTAAAATATCCTGAACTGGTAAAGAAACTTATACTTATAGGAAGTGGCTCATTTGAAGAGAAATATGTCTCTTCGATGAAACATAAGAGAATTAATCGTCTCACTGAAGAAGAGAATTCCAAAGTAGGAGCATTATTCATGCAATTAAATGATCCAAATAACAAGAATAAAAAAGAGGCGCTATGCGAATTTGGCGAGTTAATGTCAAAAGCAGACTCTTATGCTCCTATAGTTATTGAAAATGAAGCTCTAGATTTCCAACCTGAAGTTTTTCATAGCTGCATGAAGGAAGTGAATTCACTAAGAAGTAGCGGAGAACTCTTGAATATGGGAAAAGATTTGAAATGTTCAGTGGTTGCAATACACGGAGAGTATGATTCACACTCTTATGAAGGGGTTGAAGAGCCATTATCCAAAGCATTAAAGTATTTCAAGTTTGTATTATTAAGAGATTGTGGACATACTCCATGGAATGAAACTTATGCAAGAGATGAATTTTATAAAGTAATATTTAAAGAATTGGAACTGTAAGCTTTTTCGAAAGAATCATGTTATAAGGTCGCGGCCTCCATGCCGCTCTTGGCTCTGGGGGCAGGGAACTTCAGATAACAATGCGCTCACGTGGCATAAACCTATAGTGTGTGGTAAGATAATGTGTGGTTTTCAAATTAAGTTTTGATTTACACCTCTTCACCGGGTGGCAAGCACCGCCAAGGGGAAGGGCTCTGGTGGTCCGGTTCAGTGGTGTCGTGAGTGCGGACCGTTATCTGACATATGGCGCAGATTGTCTGTTTATGAAGTACTGTTGTTATATTGCACAATAGTAGAATATTACGAACTAAACAATATTTAATTAATATACAGGAGGTACCGGATGGTTATACGGCAAGAACAACCGACTGATTACGATGAAGTCTACGAACTTGTAAAAATATCATTTGCCACATCTACTAATGAGGGCGAGTGGGACTATTTGAATGAAGTACGAAAAAAAGACACCTTTATTCCTGAGCTTTCATTGGTTGCAGAGAATGAAGATGGAAAGCTAATTGGTCAAATCGTTTTATATAAAACATACATTACTACATCTAATAGTGTTTATACTGAGCTCCTGCTATCTCCTATAAGTGTTCATCCGGATTTTTTTCGCAGAGGAATTGCTCGTGCAATGATGATGGAAGCTTTTCGAATTGCAACAAAAATGGGATATACATCAGTGTTCCTTTGTGGCGAACCAGACTTTTATCATAAATTTGGGTTTAAGCCGTCTTATGAGTATGGGATATTCCATATTGCTGATAAAACAAAAGATGCGAAATGGTGTATGGCTCTAGAATTGACACCTGGCGCTTTAACAGGTAAAGCTGGAACTATCAGCATACAATAATGTTTAAGGAGAAAATTATGAATACGGATAAAGTTTATAGCAAGTTCGGAGGATATTATGTAGCCGACGAAATGACCTTTGTAATGGGAATTGATATTCGTTTTACAGATCATTTAGCTCGAAGAATGACAAATCGTGTAGTTTTGGAAACTTGTACTGGCGGTGGATTTAGTACGATTTCATTAGCAAAATATGCAAAGCATGTATATACAGTAGAAATTGATAGGCGGCGACTGAATGATGCTAAAAAAAATGCACAAATCGCCGGAGTAGATAAGAAGATAACTTTCATTAATGGCGATGTAATATCCAAGGGTGTTAGTAGATTACTACCGGAGATAGATACTGCATTTCTTGACCCAGATTGAGCAGTAACGGGAATAGACCATGAGTATCGTTTTATAAATTCAAACACACGACCTCCTTCGGATAAATTATTAGATTTTATTTTTTAAGAACACCAAATGTTACATTAATTCAACCGCCATTCATTAAGCCTGAAGAATTTAAACAATTACCTCGTCATGAATGTGAAAGGCTATTCTTAGATGGAAGACAAGAATTGTTTTGTCTCCACTTTGGTGATTTAGCAAATATTATAGGAGATAGTGAGTATAAGATTATAACTAAGTAAACCTGTTATTAAAAGGAGTTATATTTTGAAACAAACAATCATAACATTTATTTTGGCAATACTGTTATTTTGCATATTACCAATTATGGTTGTTAAGTTGATTAGCGGACAATCTGATCATCTTGACATTGGTATTATCGTTATTGCACTGCTCATTTTAAATCCGATATTTTTTGCAGTATTAGGATGGAAAATAACATTTGGGAGTAAGGCGAAATGGCTAATACCAATTATATATATTGCTATTTTTTTTATTAGTGCTTATTTGATTTATGGCATGAATGAGTGGTTTTATGTATGGTTATATTTGATCATAGCGTATTTGAGTATTTTCCTTCATGCTTTTATTAAACGCTTCAATCAGAATAAGTCATAATAATGACCTGCAATTAAAGTAATATGGTAGAATTGACATAGAATTGTACAGATTTCATTACCGTATTGAACATATACATTTATACAAAGATAACATAAATACTAAACAAATAAAGGAGAAGAATATGGCTAAGAGTGAGAAAGAAAAAATGTTATCGGGAGATTATTATAATGCAAATGATGAAGAGCTGGTTAGGGAAAGAGATCATGCAAGGAATCTGACCTTTGAGTTCAACCATACAAAACCAAGCGAAAAAGAAAGAAGACAGGAGATTCTCAGACAACTGATAATAGCAAAAGGCCGGTTTTATATTGAAGCGCCTTTTAACTGTGATTATGGTTATAACATAGAGATTGGCGAAAACTTCTATGCTAACTATGGATGCACAATACTGGACGTAAATAAAGTTAAAATAGGAGACAATGCACTTTTAGCGCCAAATGTTCAAATCTACACCGCAACGCATCCTACCGACCCGATAGAAAGACTGAAGGGATTAGAGAATGCTAAGTCAATTCTAATAGGAAACAATGTGTGGATTGGTGGGGGAACAATAATATGCCCCGGGGTGAAAATCGGAGATAATGTGACTATAGGAGCAGGGAGTGTCGTAACTAAAGACTTACCTGATAATGTAATTGCTGCAGGAAATCCATGCAGGGTAATTAAACGTATATAAAAGAAAGCAGGGGTATTATGAGAATTTGTATTTTGTTTGGCAGCCTAAGAAACAACAGCAACACAGCATTATTATTACAGCCATTTATTAGTGAGTTGGAAAGGCTTGGCGCCGAAGTTGATTGCCTGAAAATTAAAGATATGCACATTGAATCATGTACCGCTTGTTGGGCATGTCAAAATGTTTTTGAAGGACCGGGGTGCCCTAAAAATGACGATATGAATATAGTATATGAATCTGTCATGAAGTCAGATTGTATCATATTTGCCAGCCCTATATATTCATGGTATTGCACACCTCCAATGAAAGCTGTTATGGATAGGTTGGTTTACGGTATGAATAAATACTATGGTGATACAAAAGGTCCGTGCCTTTGGGAAGGGAAAAAGTGTGCATTGGTTACAACCTGTGGTTATGAAATAGAAGCGGGCTCAGGTGTTTTTGAGGAAGGATTAAGACGGTATTGTAAGCATTCTAAGTTGAATTATCTTGGCAAATTGGCTGTTCGGGATATTAACGGGAAATCATATTTTCAGTGTGAATCTACTGTTAATGCTGCTCGGGATTTTGCGAACAAAGTATATAATTCGCTATTATAGGGTGGGGTGACGCATTTTATATAAATAAATGCAAACACTCTAATAAGCAATTACTTAGAAAGGGTGAGTTTGTGGAAAGAACGCTTATCATTATTAAGCCTGATGCTATGGAGAGGAAATTGATGGGGAAGATAATCTCCATATACGAACAAGAAGGATTTCATATTTCGGCAATTAAAATACTGAAGCCTTCCGCAGAAATCGCTAAGTCTCATTATTATGAGCATAAGAACAAGAGTTTCTTCAAAGCTTTGATTGACTATATCACAAGAGGAGAGGTATGTGTTCTTATTGCAGAAGGAGTTAATGCAATAGAACTGGTAAGAAAGATAAACGGCGCAACAGACCCCGTAGAAGCAGAGCCGTGTAGTATAAGAAGCCGATATGCGCTTTCAAAAACTGAAAACTCAGTTCATTCATCAGATAGTTTGAAAAGTGCCGAATACGAAATAAGTATCTGGTTTCCCGAGCTGTAAGGACGGCTTTATATGTCGTGGAAAGATACTTGAAACGGGGCATTTAAAAAAGTCCGTAGAAGTGTTACTATAAGAGATAGTAGTGTTGCATAAAGGTAAAGGGGGATAGCTCAATGAAGGCTTTGATGATATATGATTCTTTTTTAGGAAATGAATGGATGAAATGTACAATGAAGGGGGTATAACAGATGCCAAACACACCAGAATTAAGACTTGCGGTACTTATTGACGCAGAGAATGTCCCATATAAAAACATAAAAGGTATACTTGCGGAGGTGGCTAAATACGGAACTCCTACCTTAAAGAGAATATATGGCGACTGGACAAGTTCCTCATTATCAGGCTGGAAGAATTACTTACTCGAGAATGCGATAACGCCTATTCAGCAGTACAGCTATACTTCCGGAAAGAACTCATCCGACTCTGCATTGATTATTGATGCAATGGACATATTGTATTCCGAAAAAGTAGATGGCTTTTGTATAGTATCAAGTGACAGCGATTTTACAAGACTTGCAATAAGACTTCGTGAAGCCGGTATGAAGGTAATAGGAATCGGAGAGAGGAAAACCCCCAGTGCTTTTATTGCGGCCTGCGAAAAATTCATATACATAGAAATAATAAATGCACCTGTTAAGAATGGTAATAATTATACTCCGGATCAGCATAAGGATGATTTTGTGGAACAAGAACCTAAGAACAGCTCTGTTGAGATTGGGAATGATATTATTAGCTTGATATCTGATTCTGTAAATGATGTAGCCGATGATAATGGATGGGCTTTCCTGGCTGATGTAGGGAATCTTATTTCCAAGAAGCAACCTGATTTTGACGCCAGGAACTATGGCTTTTCCAAGCTGACTCCGCTGGTAAAGAGTCTTAAGTGCTTTCAAATTGAAGAGAGGGAGTCCAGCAATTCCAGGATCAAGCATATATATATCAGAAATAAGAATAAATAGTATATATAAGAGGTTATTATATGAAAGGTATCTTTTTTGCAATAACAGCAGGATTATTTATTGCCATGCAGCAGGTATTCAATACGAGATTAGGTGAAAGGATAGGTTTTTGGGAGACAAATACCTTTGTACATGGAAGCGGATTTGTATTCTCATTAATACTCTTGATGATTGCCGGAACCGGAAGTTTTTCTAAAATCGTTGAGACAAATAAACTGTATCTTCTGGGGGGCATGTTAGGAGTTATTATAGTATTTAGTGCGATGACTGCAGTTTCAAATCTTGGGGCAACTTACAGTGTTGCAATACTATTGGTCACACAGCTTATTGCAGCTACCGTAATAGACTCCTTAGGTTTGTTCGGCAGTCCCATTATTGGATTTGATATTACCAAGCTCTTAGGAATAATTATAATGATAGCAGGAATAATAGTATTCAAGCTAAAAGGCTGATACTTAGATATCAAAAGCGACCGGAAGGCCGCTTTTGTTCTTTTTTAAGCAAGTCTCAAGTTAAGAGCCGGAAGCCAAATATGTAGTATTTTGGACTTCTTATCCGAATATGAATTATTATAGCAATAATTTCAATTTGGAGGGATAGTCTTGAAATCAAGGATAATAATAATCAGTAAGGTTAAGCTTCTAATAATGTTGTTGATAGTTGCAGCTTTGCTTCTTTTTATATTTGCTCTTAGAACTATAAGCATTAATACTCTTCATTATTATGACCCCATATATAAGGGACTTGAAGAAGAAAAAAAGATAGCCTTTGCCTGCAATGTGGTGTGGGGAGAGGAGTACCTGCCTGAAATGCTTAAGCTTTTTAAAGAAAAAGATATTGAGATAACCTTTTTCATTGGAGGCAGGTGGGCGGAAAAAAATGAAGAACTGCTAAAAGATATATATAAAGATGAACATGAATTGGGAAACCACGGCTACAAGCATTTATACCACAGCAAGCTTACTCCTGAATTGAACAAGCAGGAGATAACCAAGACAGAAGAAATTATAAAGAGGATTACCGGCTGCAAAACGGTTCTTTTTGCTCCACCTTACGGAGATATCAACGATACGGTTGTCACTTCAGCAGAGACTTTAGGGTATAAGGTTATTATGTGGAGTATTGATACAATAGACTGGAATACCAAGGATTATCGAAAAATATTGCAGAGATTGGAAAACAAGCATCATAACGGTGCTATTGTTCTTATGCACCCCACTAAGGTTACCATTGATGCGCTGCCGCAAATGATTGAGAATTTAAATAAACACGGTTATGAAATAACGACTGTAAGTGAAGTATTAGAAAACGATTGAAAAAGGACTTTATATTATATATAATGAGAAGTACCGTTTAGAATACTGAAGAAATCCGGAGGTAAACAATGCTTCAAAAAGAGACTCTTATAAATGGAATAAGGATAGTAACCGAAGAAATACCATATGTCAATTCTGTATCCATCGGTATATGGATCAAGGCGGGATCCCGGTATGAGAACCTTGAAAATAACGGTATTTCGCATTTTATTGAACACATACTTTTTAAAGGTACAAAGAACAGGTCGGCGAAGGATATCGCAAATAGCATAGATAAAATAGGCGGACAGCTTAATGCCTTTACTTCAAAGGAATGTACATGCTTTTATGCAAAAGTACTGGATACTCACTTTGATACAGCCTTGGATGTACTTTCAGATATGTTTTTTAACTCCAATTTTGACTGCGGTGAAATAGACAAAGAAAGAGGAGTAGTATTAGAAGAAATAAACATGTACGAGGATACTCCCGAAGATCTTGTCCATGACCTATTCAGTCAGACGGTATGGTCAGGGAATCCGCTGGGGATGTCCATTCTTGGGACGGAAGAATCTCTCGGTAATCTTAACAGAGAAAAAATAATCCAGTATTTCAATGAAAACTATTGTCCGAAAAATATTGTCATCTCTGTTGTGGGTAATTTTAAGCAAAATGATATAGTAAACAAAATCAAGGCATATTTTGAAAATGTTGAGCAAAAGGATAAAACAGATGCTCAAATTGAAATACCACATTTTGAGCCGGAGTACATACTAAAAAGCAAGAGTACGGAGCAAGTACATTTATGTATGGGCTTTAATGGAGTGGATGTAAAGAGTAAGGCATTTTATCCATTACTAATATTGAACAATGTTTTCGGAGGGGCTATGAGTTCCAGACTCTTCCAAAAAATCAGAGAAGACAGGGGGCTTGCGTACTCCGTATTTTCTTATCCCTCTTCTTTTGAGGACTGCGGGCTTTTCTCCATTTATGCAGGGTCAAAGCCTGACAATCTAAAAAGTGTAACGGAACTTATAATGGAAGAGATATATACAATTAAAGATAAAGGTATTACTGAAGAAGAACTATATGACTCTAAAGAGCAGCTTAAGGGCAGTTATATACTTGGGCTGGAAAGTACAAGCGGAAGAATGATATCTATTGGTAAATCAGAGCTTCTGCTTGACAAAATATATTTGCCTTCAGAGATATTAGCAAAAATAGACATGGTTGATATGGATAGCGTGAACAGTATTATAAAGCAAATATTTGACATAGACAACATGGGGGCGGCAATAATCGGCAGTATGAAAAAAAGAACAGATATCAGGAAACTGTTTAAATAGACTTTACTTATTAATTTGGGAGGATTTGAAGTGAATGACATAATAGTAAAATATATTAGGACAACCCCTGATGAAGGTCTTGAATCAAAGGTGCCCGAATATGCAACTGAAGGATCAGCCGGAATGGACCTGAGTGCATGCATTTCCGAGGACATCATCATAAAACCCGGGGAAATTGCCATGGTGAAAACCGGAATAGCAATACAGATTCCGGACAGCAATATAGGAGGCTTTGTATTTCCAAGAAGCGGAATTTCCAGCAGATTTG
>JAQVFD010000069.1 GCA_028697435.1 Clostridiaceae bacterium | reverse complement strand
ACGTAAAATCTGGTGGCAATGACGGAGAGGCCACACCTGTTCCCATCCCGAACACAGAAGTTAAGCTCTCCGGTGTCGATGGTACTTGGACCGCAGGGTCCCGGGAGAGTAGAACGCCGCCAGGTAAAACCTGTTGGCACATGCGAAAGTATGTGCCAACAAGTAACCGCTCCTCAATAGCTCAGTCGGTAGAGCATGCGGCTGTTAACCGCAGGGTCGTTGGTTCGAGTCCAACTTGGGGAGCCATTTTTTTATGAATAAAAAGATATGATGAATTTCAAAAAATACATTCATCATATCTTTTTTAGTTTGAAGAGGTATATAGCTTTACTGATCCAAATCGGTCATTCCTCTTTTAATATGATAATACATGGCAAGAGCCGCACCATCGGCATCTCGCTGTTCTATAAAGTGAGCGATATTGTGATGATTGGTCAGAGCATTTTCTAAAGCGCGCTCGCCGGCTCCCACATAAACTGCCGTATTGATGGCATCTCTTATGGCAACCTCAATAGCAGGTAACATCAGCTCAATTACGTTGTTGTGTGTTGCCTTTGCAATGGCTGCATGGAACTGCTGGTCGGCTGCCGAAAAAGATTTGCCGGACCGTATCAGTTCGGCAGCTTTTTTTTCACAGTCGATTATTTCCTGTATTTCTTCGTCACTTGCCCGCTCCACTACCAACCGCACATTTGCAGGCTCTAATATCAAACGCATCTCGAACCAATTATTCACTAATTTCTTTTTATCCTCTATATAAGAAATACCAAAAGGGTCATTTTGTGCGCCCGGTTGTGCGGTAACGTATGTTCCGCGCCCCCGCTCTATTGTCAACACACCATTTGCCACAAGCGTTTTTACAGCCTCACGTATTGTCGTACGACTTACCCCAAGTTCTTCTGCAAGTTTATTCTCATTCGGAAGCTTATCGTTAGGCAGATATTTTTTTTGCAAAAAAATCATGTCATTTATTTGATCGGCAATACTTTGCGAAATAGGAATAAATCCATTAGCCACTTTATCTCTCCTTTTACTGACTTTATAACAAGGACATTATACCACACATATTTGCAAAATCCAGCAAAAATTTTTTATTTTGGCAAGACGTAGTATCACCTTTAAATAATTTTGATAAAAAGGTTGACAGTATAATAAAAAGAGACTAAAATTGCAATAAGACATCATACAACGTATGAAAAAAATTCTCTAAAAATGATTCCCTATAATTAGTCCGGTAAGACATCATACAACCTTTGACTTCCTATGAAGTATTATTATCTGAGCAAGCTACTTCAAATTGAAAAGAGTGGAGGAAGATAAAAATTATGACAGGTTTTTTTTGGCAATATAACGAGATGAAGCAAGTGGGAGCCGATTACTCTACCTTAAGCGAAGTTGAAGTCTATGATGAACAAATGGCAAAACTACGTGACATTAAACAGGAAACAGAAAATATCATCAATCTGCTCAATATAGGATCCGGGGATACAGTTGCTGAGTTTGGAACAGGAACCGGAGAGTTTGCCAGTGCGGTAGCACAACGTTGCAAGAAAGTCATTGCAATTGATGTATCTGCTAATATGCTTGAGTATGCGAAGCAAAAGAGCAACAAGAAGGGCATACATAATATTGACTTTAATCAAGGAGGATTTTTGACTTATCAACATTCGGGTGAACTTGTGGATGTAGTGATTACTCAACTAGCTCTGCATCATCTTCCGGATTTCTGGAAGATGATAGCTTTAAAAAGGATATTCAATATGCTTAAAGAAGATGGGACTCTTTACATAAGAGATACGGTTTATTCTTTTGATATGAATAATTATCAGCATTTTTTTAACCGCTGGATATCCGAAACTCTTATATCAGCAGGAAAAGAACTTGCACGCGATGTTGAAACCGCAGTAAGAGAGGAATTTTCTACTTGTGATTGGATAATGGAAGGGTTGTTAAAACACGCAGGCTTTAAAATTCATAAAGTGGAATATGACCAAGGCTTTCTTGCTCAATACGTCTGCAAAAAAGATCAGGGAGATATGTAGAACTTAGCATAATAAATCAATAACTTATTATGTTTAGGGGTTAAAGAGCTAAAAATTATATAGCATCTATATGTTTCGTGTCAAACATTTTACATTAGAATTCAAATGGCACGAAACATATTCATTGGCTCATATGTCGTGAAAAATACATTACTTTGATACAAAAGTAGATGCTTCTACTACTTTTGTGATGATAAATCTTTTTCACGACATATCTAGACCTATTATATTACTTCAATTTGAAACGGAGGGTAAAAAGTGAGAAGTGACAAAATGAAATCAGGCGTGGAGAGGATTCCGCATAGGGCGCTGTTTAAATCACTGGGATTGACTGACGAAGAAATGCGCAGACCTATGATTGGAATCGTGAATTCACAGAACGATATTATTCCGGGTCATTTGCACCTGAATGATATTGTGGAAGCAGTTAAGGCCGGAGTGAGGATTGCCGGAGGGACACCCTTTCAATTTCCGGCAATTGGTGTGTGCGATGGTATAGCAATGGGACATGAAGGCATGAAGTATTCCCTTATTAGCAGAGAGCATATTGCCGATTCTGTAGAAATAATGGCAATGGCTCATCCTTTTGACGCATTGGTATTTGTTCCTAACTGTGACAAAATTGTACCCGGTATGATAATGGCAGCACTTCGACTGAATATTCCAAGCATATTTGTCAGCGGCGGACCTATGATGCCCGGTTTCTACAGCGGAAAGAAGATGACTGTTTCCAACGCATTTGAAGCTGTAGGGGCAGTAGGCGCAAACAAGATGGGAGAGCAAGAAGCAAAGGATATAGAAAATTATTCCTGCCCTGGCTGCGGCTCCTGTGCGGGTATGTTCACCGCCAATTCTATGAACTGTATGACAGAAGTAATTGGGCTTGGATTACCCGGCAATGGTACGATACCGGCAGTAAATGCAGCCCGTATCCGTCTTGCAAAAGAGGCGGGGATGAAGGTTATGGAGCTATTGGGAAAAAACATCTGTCCTCGGGATATAGTGACTTCAGATTCATTGCATAATGCTCTCACCGCTGATATGGCCTTGGGTTGTTCTACGAATACTGTGCTGCATCTACCTGCAATAGCACATTCTGCAGGTATTAAAATAGAGCTTAAGGATATCAACAGAATCAGCAAAGCAACTCCCCATTTGGTAAAACTTAGCCCGGCAGGTCCGGACACACTTATGGATCTTTGGCAGGCTGGCGGACTTCCCGCTGTGCTTAAGGAATTGGATGAATATGGTCTACTCAACTCCGGTTGCATGACAGTAACAGCCAAGACCGTTGCTCAGAATATCAAAGGCGCCTCTGTAAAAGATGCTAATGTAATCAGAAATCGTGAAAATGCATATTCCCCGGACGGAGGACTTGCAATTCTTTGGGGAAATTTGGCACCGGACGGAGCGGTAGTCAAGAAGGGGGCAGTATTACCTGAAATGATGGTGCATAAAGGTCCAGCAAAGGTATATAACAGCGAAGAGGATTGTATGGCTGCAATAATGGGAGGCAAGGTTGTATCAGGAGATGTGATTGTAGTACGTTATGAAGGTCCAAAAGGCGGTCCGGGAGTGCGTGAAATGCTTACGCCTACGTCGGCAATTGCGGGAATGGGCTTGGACAGCAGTGTAGCGTTGATTACCGACGGAAGATTCTCCGGTGCATCCAGAGGTGCATCCATCGGACATATATCTCCGGAGGCTGCTGCCGGGGGCTTGATTGGTATTATTGAGGATGGAGACATTATCAGTATAGACATACCCAATAACAAGTTGGAACTTCTTGTTGATGAGAAAACCATAACAGAGCGAAAGGCTAAATTTGTACCTTTAGAGAAGCCTGTACCGAACGGATACCTCAAGCGCTACCGTAAGATGGTAACATCCGCCAATACCGGGGCGATATTTGAAGAGTAAACATTTTTTCAGCCATGTAGGCTGCACAAACATATAAATTGAGGAGGAGAAAGAATATGAAGAAAATGCACCGTTTTATGATTTTTGCAATGACACTCATTTTGGTATTCAGCTTGACTGCCTGCGGAGAAAAGGCCGCACCTTCAACTGAGGCGCCTGCCGGCGAAACTCCTGCTGCTTCAGGTTCTACTGAACCGACTGTTCTCAAATTGGGAATGACCATTAATGAGCAGGACAGCTTCTATGTATGTGCGCAAAAATTTGCAGAGCTGGTAAAAGAAAGAACGAATAATGCGTACAACATTGAATTATTCCCGAATTCAGCATTAGGTGATGAAAGAACAATGCTGGAAAGTATGCAGATGGGTACTTTAGACGCAGGAATAATAACCAGCGGACCCTTTGTTAACTTTGTACCGGAGTTCGGTGTTCTGGATATGCCTTTCTTATTCCCCAACAACGAAGCCGCTTATAAAGTTCTTGACGGGGAAGTAGGTAAGGAAATACTTGCAAAATTGGAAGCTAAAGATCTTAAAGGTCTTGCTTATGCAGAAAGAGGCTTCCGCAATCTGACAAACAGTGTACGTCCGGTTAAAGCTGCTGCCGATGTCAAAGGATTAAAAATCCGTGTTATGGAAAATGAAGTTTATATTGCATCTTTCAATGCATTGGGCGTAAATACAGTACCTATGGCATGGACTGAAGCTCTTACAGCTTTGCAGCAGGGAACTATACAAGGACAGGAAAACCCCGTTAATGTTATACACGCTTATAAAATGTGGGATTCTCAGAAACATGTAACTATGACAAGACACGCTTATGCCGCTGCAGTTATTACATTCAGCCTTGAGAAATTCAACAGTCTGCCGGCTGATGTTCAGAAGATATTTGTTGATGCCGCACAGGAAGCTGCTGAATATGAAAGAGCATGGGTTGCAGAGAACGAGGCCACCCAGATAGAAACTCTTAAGTCAAACGGCATGGAAGTAATAGAGGATCCGGATCTTGAAAGTTTTAAAGCAGCAGTGCAGACGGTATATGACAAATATCCTCAGTACAGTGATTACCTCAAGAGAATCAGTGAAGCTATCAAATAGAAAGTCAGTTTTGCAGGACTCTATCCTTAATAGGATGGAGTCCCATAGCAATACAAGTAGACCGGTTGGAGGTGAGCTATTTGTCGGTAGTAAAAACAATAAACAAAATAAGTGATTTCGTTGATAAAGTAGGTTGCTGGTTTGTAATACTAACCATGGCAGGAATGGTATTCTTCACTACTATACAGATAATAGCACGTGTGTTCTTCCAAGCCCTTTCCTGGAGCGAAGAGGTGGTCCGCTATTTGTTGGTATGGTCGACCTTTATTGGCGCAGGTTGTGTGTATAAAAGAGGAGGTCACATAAATGTGACATTTATTCAGGACATGTTCAAGGGTAACTCCAAAAAATACGCTCAGTCACTGGTGCATATACTGTGTGCTGCTTTTTTTGTAATCGCCTTGTATTTTGGAGTTAAATACATGGGAAAACAGGGAAGTCAGCTTTCGGCGGCTCTTCGTATACCTATGAATTTGATGTACATGGCAATCCCGGTTGGGTGCGGAATCATGCTGCTGCATGCAGTTAGTGCAATATTCAGTAGCTTTGAAAAGAAGGAGGTTGAGGCATAGTGGGCGGTATATTGTTATTTACATTTTTAGGGTGTCTTGCTCTTGGAGTGCCGATAGCCTTTTCCATAGCTATTGCCGGTACGGTTGTGCTGATTGCCGGTGATGTAAACCTTCTGATAGTTGTACAGCGATTATTTGCTGCAACAGATTCCTTCTCTCTGGTTGCAGTACCCTTCTTCATACTTGCAGGAGACTTGCTTGCCCGCGGTGAAATGTCCAAGACATTGGTTTCCTTTGCAGAAGCATGCCTCGGCAAAATGAAGGGCGGTTTATCAGCTGTTTCAGTATTGGCATCCATGTTTTTTGCCGCTATATCGGGCTCGGGAGCAGCAACTACAGCCGCTGTAGGATCATCAATGATACCGGAACTTGAGAAAAGAGGCTATGAGGTGGATCGTTCCGCGGCACTGATTGCTTCCGGAGGCTGCATAGGAGTTGTCATTCCTCCTTCGGTACCAATGGTGCTTTATGCGGTAATTGCAGAGCAGAGTGTAACAAAATTATTTAAAAACGGATTTTTTCCCGGATTTATGATGGGCAGTATCCTTATTGCCATTGCCTTATATCAGGCAAGAAAACTGAATTACCCTGATGGAAAGACATTTTCTTTTAATGCTTTATGGAAAACTTTCAGAAAGGCAATCTGGGCATTAATCATGCCTCTTATCATACTTGGAGGCATATTCTCCGGGTATTTTACACCTTCGGAAGCTGCCGGAGTCGCAGTAATTTATTCAATGATTGCTTCAATGTTCATATATCGTGATTTGACTCTTAAGGAATTGGGCAAAATCATGCTGCAAAGCGGTAAGACCTCAGCAATTATTATGATAATAATTGCATGCAGCGGAGTATTCGGATGGGCTCTTGCCAACTGGAAAATTCCTGAGGCGATTGCGCAGGGAGTGCTTGCAATCTCAACAAATAAATATATAATACTCATGTTGATATCGGTTCTTATACTAATTGCAGGCATATTCATGGAAACATCCTCAGCAATCATTCTTCTTACTCCAGTATTTCTTCCTTTGATTAATATGTTGGGAGTCGATCTCATACATTTCGGACTTATATTTACAGTTGGTATAGCTATAGGAATGATAACACCGCCGGTGGCGATAGACCTATTTGTAGCATCTTCTGTAACAGGGATGCCGATAGAAAGGATAGCAAAAAAAGTTATACCTTATCTTATAGGTTTGATAATAGCATTTCTCATATATGTTTATCTGCCGCTTTTCATACCCGCGATAATTTTATAATCAGAGCAGCATAAGAACATACTATTTGACAAAAATGCGCCGCAAGACGCATTTTTTGTCATAAACATTGATAAGGATAATACCTGCATCAGTTTTGTGATATACTATAAGAAGTTATTATTTCATCCATTAAGGAGCTAAGTAATGAGAAAATGGACAATACAAGCCACAGCGGTATTTTTAGCAATAATGATTCAGGTAATCGGGGTAAATGCAGCAGGATATGAATATGAAGAGGATTTCTATTTGCAGCAGGAAAGTCCTGACTGGGAGTTAATGAAGAACAGGCTTAAAGTAAAAGGAATTTATATGACCGGATATACTGTTGCCATGACCGAAAGGTTCAATAAATTGATTGACCTGATAAATACTACGGAGTTGAATGCCGTGGTAATTGACGTCAAGGATGATAACGGATTGATGACCTATTCCAGCGACCTTCCAGATGTGGGTTTTACAGGTGCAAACAAAAATGTGCGTATAAAGGATATAGATGCAGTAATGAAGGTGCTGCATGACAACAACATATACTCCATAGCCAGAATAGTTACTTTCAAAGACAGAATAGCCGGGGACAAATATGCCAACCTTGCCGTAAAGAATACCAGCGGCGGGATATGGAGGGACCGTCACGGAATGTCTTGGCTTAATCCATATAATAGAGACTCGTGGGATTATTTAGTTAATATAGCAGAAGAAGCCGCAATTAAAGGATTCGATGAAATACAATTTGATTATGTCAGGTTTCCTACCGATGGGAATACAAAAATAATTGACTACGGTTCAAGCGCAGCAGGCAAATCCAAAGCAGAAGCAATAGCTGAATTCCTTTCTTATGGAAGAGATAGGTTGAGTAAGAAGGGAGTGGTTGTGTCAGCTGATGTTTTTGGGCTTGTGACAACTGCCACTGATGATATGCGCATAGGACAGCATCTTGAGTCCATAGCCAAAAGTGTTGATGTAATATGTCCGATGGTTTATCCCTCTCATTATGGAAAAGGCAGTTATGGAGTAGCGGAGCCGGATTTCGAGCCCTATAAAATTGTTAACCGAAGTATGACAGTTGCAGAGGATAGGATAGATGCCATTAAGGATGTAAGAAAAAAAGCAGTTTTAAGACCGTGGCTTCAGGATTTTACAGCATCATACCTTAAGAAATATAAAAGGTATGGGTCTGCAGAGGTTAGAGCACAGATAGATGCAACCTATGATGCAGGTTCAGAGGAATGGCTGCTGTGGAATGCAGGAAATGTATTCACTTCAGGGGCATTACTCAAAGAATAGAATAAAAAATCGCGCACGTTAGAGGGTTAGTATTAGGGATTCTCAATCCCGGAAAAATATCGGCATAGTTTGGTATGTGTTACCGGCTATGCCGATATTTCTTGTTCCATGGCGATGTAGAAATGGATATCTCTCCGAAAATGTCAGTGGCAATTTGTTACCTCATTAAATGTCTGTTTGAGAAGTTCGTAAATTATCATATATCGCTCACGAAAAAAACTATCCTTTAACAGAACAAAATTAAACTCGCGTTGTTCAAAAAAACCAGGTACATTGATCACCGAAAGGCTTTTATCTTCTATTTCCTTTTTCCCCACAACCTCAAACAAAAATGTTATGCCTAAATCATTCGATACCATTTTCTTTATGGCAGCCATATTCCCTATTTCAATAATTCTACTAAACGCATGAAGCGAATAATTGTTCTTTTGTAATATGTTTTCAAAGATTTCTCGTGTACCCGATCCTTGTTCCCGCAAAATCAGCCGACTTCTTGTAACCTCTTGAAAACTCACTTCCTTATTTGCAAATTCCGATTTCGGTGAGCACACGGGAATAAACTTTTCAAGGCTAAAAAGCGTGGAATCGTATTCTGATTTATCAAACAGCCCTTCCACAACAATAAAGTCCAGCTCGCCTTTGTTCAACTGTTCAAGAAGAACCTGCGTATTTGAAACTGACATATGGATTTTCATTTCCGGAAACTTTGTAAGCAAGCGGGAGAGGATCTCCGGCATAACATATTCACCGATAGACAAGGTTGCCCCGAAGGAAA
>JAQVFD010000068.1 GCA_028697435.1 Clostridiaceae bacterium | reverse complement strand
TGTCCCGTACCGGTCAATATGAAGTGGTAAGAATGAATGATATGCAGTCATATATTGGGATAAGAGGTGCATTTAATTCTTCTGACTGGTCTGATATCCCCAGTGACAAAATCGGCTTTTATCAAACCAATTGGTCAAAAGCAGTGCATACCGATATAAGGGTAGCAAACACAAAGTGGTGCATAATGAGGTATCCTAACAGTTCAATGGCACAAATGGCAAATATGAGCAATGAGCAGTTTGAAGACTTCTATTTTAATGTATGCAACCTGGATTATGAAGTAATGTCCAAAGCTATGGACCCATTGGCAGAACTTATGATGAAAACAGACCGCGTCAGAATCAAAGGGGTTGACACAGACTTAAGCTTTTCAATCAAAGGGCTCCCTTCCATAAAATGTGACGGCAAATTCAACATTCCTGACGGGGAAGTGTATTCGGCTCCGGTTAGAAATTCCGTAAGCGGATATATTACCTACAATACTCCCTCAGAATATCTGGGATATACTTATGAGAACATACGATTTGAATTCAAAGACGGGAAAATAATTAAGGCAACCGCAAACGACACAAATAGGATCAACCAGGTGTTAGATACAGACGAAGGTGCAAGATATATCGGAGAATTTGCTCTGGGAGTCAATCCTTACATTTTAAAACCAATGAAGGATACACTCTTTGATGAAAAAATCATGGGCAGCTTCCATTTCACCCCGGGCAGTTCTTATGAACGCTGCTCCAACGGCAATAGGTCCGCCATTCATTGGGATCTTGTATTTATACAAACCCCTGAATACGGCGGGGGCGAAATCTGGTTTGATGACGTGCTAATAAGAAAAGACGGAAGATTTATACTTCCGGAACTGGATGTACTGAATCCCGAAAACTTGAAATAACTTCAAATAGATAAAGAAAACACTGAAAGATACGTAGATGGCTTTCAGTGTTTTTATGTTGTGACACGTTCCTTTACTCTTATTCTATGTTACTCAACAAATTAGTCATTTCTATAGCAGTCATTGCTGCGTCAAAACCCTTGTTCCCGGATTTTGTTCCTGCCCTTTCAATAGCTTGTTCAATACTTTCAGTTGTAAGCACTCCGAATACTATCGGCAATCCTGTATCCAGCATAACCTTGGCTATTCCTTTGGAAACTTCGCTGCATACATAATCAAAATGAGGTGTGGAACCCCTTATTACAGCCCCAAGACAAATAACTGCATCAAAGCGTCCTGTATTTGCAAGCTTTTGTGCCGCCAACGGAATCTCAAAAGCACCCGGAACCCAGCTTACTTCAATATTGTCCTCCGGACAGCCGTGTCTTTTTAGTCCGTCTATACAGCCCCCAAGCAGCTTACTGCTTATGAATTCATTGAACCTTCCCACAATAACAGCAAACCTTCTCTCGCCTGCAGTCAAATTACCTTCGTATACTCTCATATTTTTTGCCTCCTCTTATACATTATGGAGCATGTGCCCCATTTTTTCCTTTTTGGTATGCAGGTATTTCTCATTCTTTATGTTCGCATCCATCTCAATAGGGATCCGCTCCACAACTTCAAGGCCATATCCCGCAAGCCCCTTAAGCTTCTTTGGATTGTTGGTAATCAGCCTTATCTTTTTTATTCCGAGATCCTTAAGAATTTGGGCACCTATGCCGTAATCCCTCAAGTCAGCGGGAAAACCCAGAAGCTCATTTGCCTCAACTGTATCGATTCCCGTATCTTGGAGCTCATAGGCTTTTATCTTGTTAACCAGACCTATTCCCCTGCCTTCCTGCCTCATGTATAGCAATACCCCTCTGCCTTCCTTTTCAATCATTGCTGCAGCTTCTGCCAGCTGCTCACCGCAATCGCACCTTACAGACCCAAAGGCATCACCTGTCAGGCACTCCGAATGAACCCTTACCATCACAGGCTCTTCAGTAGCCACATCTCCCTTGACAAGAGCTACATGATGTTCACCGCTTATTTTGCTCTCATAAGCCATTACTCTGAATTCCCCGTATTTAGTAGGCAGTAAAGCATCTGCAGCTTTGTATACCAGCTTCTCCTCGCGGCTTCTGTATTTTATCAGATCAGCTATTGTAATTATCTTAAGCTTATGTTTTTTCGAATACTCAATGAGATCAATAAGTCTTGCCATTGTTCCGTCGTCCTTCATTATCTCACATATGACCCCAGCCGGATAAAAACCTGCCATTCTCGCTAGATCCACAGCAGCCTCAGTATGTCCGGTTCTTTTGAGTACGCCTCCCTTTCTCGCCTTTAAAGGGAATATATGCCCGGGCTTGGTCAAATCCTCCGGTTTTGTGTCAGGATTCACTAATGCCCTTATCGTATCAGTCCTCTCATATGCAGATATTCCGGTAGAAGCACTTCTGATATCAACTGAAACCGTAAATGCTGTTTCTCTTAAGTCGGTACTGTTTCCTGTCATTTGTTCTATTTTCAGCTTCTCAAGCCTCTCTTCGGTCATAGGAACACAAATAAGTCCCCTTCCATACATAGCCATAAAATTTATTGCTTCCGGAGTTACCTTTTCGGCTGCCATGAGAAGATCACCTTCATTCTCCCTGTCCTCATCATCCACAACAATTATCATATTGCCCTTTTTCAATTCATCCAAAGCTTCTTCTATTCTGCAGAACATGTCCATTCCTCCTAAAAACCGTTTTCCAGCAAGTACTCCAGGGAAATACCGCCCTTACTGTCCTTTCCCTTGCAATTCATTAACTTCTCTATATATTTGCCTATTATGTCACATTCAATATTCACACAGTATCCGACCTTTCTGCCCGGCAGCGTAGTGTTATCCCGGGTATGCGGTATCAATGCTATTTTGAACACCTTCTCGTCTGCATATTGTACCGTAAGGCTTATGCCGTCGACTGCAATGGAACCTTTGTGTATCACATATTTCAGTATTTCATCCCTTGCAGAAATGGTGAACCATATTGCATTATCCTCCCTTCTTATTTCCTGTATTGTTCCTGTTCCGTCAATATGTCCCGACACTATGTGACCCCCGAACCTTCCGGACGGGGAAAGTGCCCTTTCAAGGTTGACTGAATCTCCGAGCTTCAGATATTTGAGATTTGTTGCCCTTACTGTTTCCGGCATGACATCGGCCTCAAAGCTGCTTCCCGACATGGCTGTGGCAGTCAGGCAAACGCCATTTACACTGATGCTGTCACCCCTCAGAGTTCCCTCAAGAATATCTCCGCATTCAACAGTAAGGCTTACAGATTTTTCTCCCTTTCTTATGTTCCTTATTCTTCCTATTTCCTCGACAATTCCTGTAAACATGCCAATTCACCTCTCCCAAGGTACATTTATATATCCTTCAATCAGGACATCCTGACCAAAAACACTGATACTCCTGTGTTTAAGCTTATAACCCTTTTCAATAAGGCTGACCCCTTCCCCCATAACCGGTGTCGGAGCAGTTTCCCCTCCAATTAATACCGGCGCAATGAAAAAAGCCACCTTGTCTATTAAACCTTCCTCCATGAATGCTGCTGCCACTGTACCGCCCCCCTCAATCATGAGGCTGTCCATACCGTTTCTCCCAAGTTCTTTTATAAGCTGCTTTATATCCACCCTTCCATTTTTTTTATCAGTGGTTATTATCTCCACACCCTTGCTCTTCAATTGTTTGCGTTTTTCTCCTGTCATATCCTCTGTGGTTGCAATTATTGTCCTCCTGCTTTCATCTATATTCAATACATTTGCATCAATCGGTATTCTTCCTCCTGAATCCACTATTATCCTTAAGGGATTTCTTGTTTGAACTCCCTCAATCCTTGAGGTCAGTTCAGGATCATCCCTTATGACCGTATTAACACCTACCAGTATGGATGAATATCTGTTCCTCAAGTTGTGGACATATGCCCTTGAAAGCTCTCCGCTTATCCATTTGGAGTCTCCTGTCCTTGAGGCGGTCTTCCCGTCCAGAGTCATTGCTGTCTTAAGAAGCACAAAGGGTGTATTTGCTGTTATATTCTTTATGAAAATATCATTGAGCTTTAGTGCTTCAATCCGCTTTACCCCAACATCAACCTGCACACCCCTTTCCCTCAGGAGCTTTATGCCCCGCCCCGCCACTAAGGGATTCGGGTCTTCCATGGCTGTAACCACACGTTTAAACTTCCTTTTCAAAAGCTCCTCGGCGCAGGGGGGTGTCTTACCGAAGTGGGAGCAAGGTTCCAGATTCACATATATTGCAGCTCCTTCAACAGATTCTCTTGAATTCATAATTGCATTTATCTCTGCATGGGGCTCTCCCGCCCTTTCATGCCATCCTTCTCCGATTATTCTTCCGTTTTTTACAATAACAGCACCCACAAGCGGATTTGGACTGGTTCTTCCACTGCCTCTGACAGCCAATTCAAGAGCCCGCTTCATGTAAGCGGCATCTTCCACTGCAATCACTCCTCTTTTTTTTACTACCGGTTATTATTCCATATTTAGAACGGAAAATAACTAAGCCCTGAAGCAAAATAACTTCAGGGCGTAAAAATATGCACATATAGATAAAAACCTGCACCTTCTTCCATCCAGACTTTACTGTCGGCCTCGGAATCTCACCGAATCTGCTGATGATGCACTAAGCACCACCGGCTCGCGGGCTTTACCGCCGGTAGGGAATTTCACCCCTCCCTGAAGATTACTTAATATTCAATTATATTATTATTATAACCATACTTGCACTTGATGTAAACAGTGGCATGTAAAAAAATTCTAATTACTGTTTTTTATTACATTTATCTCCGCCTTAAGATGCATCATATCCTTTTCCAACAGCTTTTCGCACAAGTCCTTGAAAATACCGTCAATATCGGTAAATGCCCTTTCTGTATCAGCTACAAGCATTCCAATTTCCTCCGAAGACTCCTCAAAGCTTGAAAGTCTTAAGTATTTCTTAACAATTTCCCCATAGGCATCAATATAATAATAGAAAAACTTCCTGACATGTGTAAGGCCTTCGGGATTGGTTCTAACCTCACCTATTATCTTCTCTCCCGTGTCGCATATGGCTTCAAGCCTCTTTCTGATATCTTCATCTGCTATTTTCCCAATATCCCGTCTTATTACAAAAAGCTTTTCAAAGGCATCCTTTATAAGCTTCTCCACCGAATCATCCCTATCAGGTTTTTCCTCGTTTTCGTAAGTGTTTTTCTCTGAAGCTTTTTTCTTAATGCTTCCGGCAATACCTGTTGCAATCCCGGTTATTATCATAAGCACAAGACCTGATGCTCCTATTATACCGGCATAGGTAAGCTTTCCCATTGCAAGAGTTACTATAACGGGAATAATTGTAAGTATGAACAATACAACATATATATCTTTGTTCTTAACTTCCTCAGAATCATTGACTTTTTCGACTTTCGGAACGTCGGCTTGTGTCTTGCTGCTTACCGGCTTCTTGAATTCCCTTACATTCGACTTTTTATCAATATTTGGAGTTTTGTTGGAATTGCGGGAGCCTGTGATAAGCGAAATCAGCCCAAAAATAGTTTGGAATACTACCTCCACAACCTTAAAAGCCAATTTGATAGATAAAGATACCATTCCGAATATAAGGTTCACCAAAGAATAAGCTACTCCCCGGTTATTGCAGTTTTCGTTATCTTTCTCACTTTTTTTGCATCCCATAATTACCCACTCCCGTCTTCGATATTACTTCCTATATTATATACGCAGTTGTCCTTATTTTGTTTCAAAAAATGTAAATAATCTTTTATGTATTATTTCTGTATTTTTTAGCAAAATAATATCAACAACCGAACTTTAGTACTATGAATAAAGGGGCTGTGGATTTGAAACATTCAAAAGGGATGAACAATGCAAACCATACAGGTGCTATCGATGAAGGCAGAAATGAGACCACAAGGATGCCATATACCGACTCTGTATCGGTGCCTGCATCAGGGGAAGCACAAAAAAAACATAAGAAGAATAAAAAGAAGTGACAGGCTCTCACCTGTCACTTTCTTTATACAAAGCGTCCTTAAACGCTATAGCTTTGTTTTAAATCCAGATAGAAATTTGCCTTAGCTGCCCTGTAATAAGGAATTGCATATATCATACCCAAACCAAAGGTAGCAATGCCCAATAAAAACCATCCCAAAAATCCCAGCCACATCTCGACAAACCTCATCTTATGCCCATCAATCATCTCTTTGCTTCTTCTTATTGCCTCCATACCTCCGATTTCCGGATTGTCATTCATTATATAGAAGGCCATGGAATATTTAATTGCGGCTATTATGCCCGGTACGATCAGAAGCATTGCCCACAGTACCGTAAATATTATCATCAACAAATGCAGAACAAAATTATTCTTGAACATACTGAAGCCGGAAAACATATCATTAAATCCAGCCTCCTCATATCTGGCCAGTTTTAGAAAATATGATGCTACTCCATAATAAATCGGCCCGCCTATTATCAGGCTCACAATTGACATCATATTTTTAAAGGCGCTTCCATCGGTTTCAACCCTTATAGATCTTCCGTTCTCTATTATATACTTGTAAGCTGCATTTCCCCCATTGCTTGATGTAAACGCATCCAGCAGCAGCCATGCGACAACAGTTATCGCAATTGCTACAAGCCATTTTCCATCAAGGTTTTCCTTGGCGGCAATTTTAAGCTCCACAGGATTTCTATACCTGATACTACCCTCTGTCATCAATAACCCCTCCATTTCAAATAATTATATTATAATAGCACATTCATATATACATACTTCAAAACATATGAAAAAGTTTCAAGAATTCCTAAAAAATATGGCGTTCTGTCTTGTAATCAATCAGAACGCCCCAATACTGTTTACTTTTCTATATGATTATGCATATCAGACTGCCCCGGGTATCATTGACAACCTTTTGCAGTGTAAGCTGCAACTTATCCTGAATATCCTCCGGCATCTTATACAGCTTGCCCTGAAGCTCCTCTTTTACCATATCATACAATGATTTTCCGAACATGTTGGATTCCCATATCTTCTGCGGATTATTCTCGAACTCCTCCATAAAATACTTTATGAATTCTTCACTTTGTTTTTCTGTTCCGACTATCGGAGCTATTTCTGTTTCTATATCGGTCTTTATTATATGCAATGATGGGGCACTAGCCCTCAGCCTGACTCCGAATTTGCTGCCTTGCTTCACAATCACAGGCTCTTCAAGCTTTATTTCGTCTACGGAAGGAGCTACCATACCATACCCGAATTCTTTAACATCGCCCAGGGCTGACTTGACTTTGTCATATTCACGTTTCGACTGGGACAGTTCCTTTACCAGTGAGACAAGCTGATAATCTCCTTCGAGATTATAGCCGGATACTTCTCCCAATACCCTGTAGAAAAGCCCCTCGTCTAAGCTTATAGTTATATTTACAACTCCTTCTCCTAAACGCATATCCGATATTTCCACAGCTTGAAGGTTTTCAGCAACATCAAACTTTCTAATGGCGTCGTCAATATCTCTTATTCTGTTTACTTCACTTAGATTTGCCCTGATGTCGTCAACTATACCCTGCTTAAGCCAGTGATCCAGTTCCAATGTATCCATCCAGCGGGGTATATGGAAGTTTATCTCCCTGGCAGGGAATTCAAATAGTATTTTCCCGAGGATTTCCTCTAAATCATCAATTTCCATCTTTAAGGCATCTACTATCATTACAGGGGTATTATATTTCGTCTCAAGAGCTTCCCTGAGTTCAACCGTTTCTTGTGCCTTGGGTCTTGCGGAATTCAATGCTATTATAAATGGTTTTTCAAGTTCCTTCAGTTCTTTGATAACTCTTTCTTCTGCTTCTATATAACTCCTCCTTGGAAGATCTGTTATGGAGCCGTCAGTAGTCACTACAAGACCTATTGTTGAGTGGTCTGCAATAACCTTTCTGGTTCCTATCTCAGCCGCTTCTTCAAAGGGTATCCTGTCTTCGAACCAGGGAGTATTTACCATCCTTGGGCTGTTATCCTCAGTGTGTCCCATTGCGCCTTCCACAAGATATCCTACACAGTCTACCAATCTGACTTTGAATTTGGCATTGTCTCTTAATGTAAGCTCAATAGGTTCATTGGGCACGAATTTCGGTTCTGTAGTCATAATTGTTTTGCCGTTGGCACTCTGAGGAAGCTCATCACGGGTTCTTTCCCTCTTGAACTCATTATCCATATTAGGAAGTACAAGCAAATCCATGAATCTTTTGATAAAAGTAGATTTACCTGTTCTGACCGGTCCCACAACTCCTATGTAAATACAACCTTCGGTTCTCTCTGATATATCTTGATAGACATCAAATCCTTCCACGCTCTTCCCTCCTTAAAACTATATGAAATAATGCAGAATCTTTCTTTAAATATATATGTGCACGTGCAATTATTATTACAAAAAAAGAAGATTGCATCGCAATCTTCTTAAGACACCAGATACCAGATGCCAGATGCCAGAATAGGGCAGTGCTTCGAAGAGATACCCCGGTTCTGGAGACTAGCGACCCGTGACTCGTGACCCGTGACTTATCTCCTACCAATTAAATACTTTATGCTCAGCCAATTCTTCCATTTCGTGAGTTTTGGATCTCATAGTCAGATTCATGACCGAATTCCTGATGTCTGCCTTATCAAAAAGCAGATTATATATTTCCTGGGTAATCGGCATGTCCACATTCTGTCTCTTTGCCAGCAAGTACGCAGATTTTGTAGTTCTGATACCCTCTACAACCATCTTTGTGCTTCCAAGCACCTCTTCCACGGATTTGCCCTGTCCTATGGCTATCCCTGCCCTTCTGTTCCTGCTGTGCATGCTTGTACAAGTTACTATCAGGTCGCCTATGCCTGACAAACCGGCAAAGGTGCTCCTACTTGCTCCGAGAGACTCTCCTAACCTTGCAATCTCTACTATGCCACGAGTCATAACTGCTGCTTTTGTATTGTCACCCAATCCAAGCCCGTCAA
>JAQVFD010000067.1 GCA_028697435.1 Clostridiaceae bacterium | reverse complement strand
CTACACCCGGAATAGACATTGCATATTCTATTCCGTCTGCAATATAATTTTTATCCTTAACCGCATTTCCGACAGCGGTAGCTGCCGCATCAGCCAAAACCGCATTTTTTGAAATTACGACGGCCGCATCTGCTTTGCCAAAGCTTAAAGAATGCCCGACAGTACCGCTGGAAGTACATACACCAAGCTCTCCATCGCTTCCTGGAATATGGAGGGCAATCTTGTTTGAAAGGGGGGAGTTGCCCGCATATATAAGTATCCGCCTATCAGACTTTGATTTTATGAATAGGTCACCCCCATTTTCTATAAGTATTTCATCTGTAAACCGGAGCAGATCTCTGCCTGCGTATTTTGATACAGCTCCTGCCACCGCTGCCATTGGACCTACGTTGGCAAGCTTTGAGCAAAGGCACATCTCCTGTATTATATCAGGGGCATCCAATAGGGGTTCAATGGGCACCAGACTTGTCAAAAACTCAGGATGTCTGCTAATATAATCAATAATAAACTTTCTGTGTTTTACAACGGCAATTTCCGCCTCTTTCTTTAGGTTTGTTTTGGCATATATCTGTAAATCGGATTCATATTTAGTTACATTGAAGCATATTAGCTCATCTGCTTTCATAAGTCTCCGATAATCTCTCTCCTGATACATAGGGCCTCCTTATTTGATTAGTATTGGTAAGTGCTCTTGCGGGACACGCTTTTATACAAGCATTGCAGTATGTGCATAGGGATTCATCATAACTGACAGTCCCCGATTTGGCATCTATTTTTAAAGCACCTCTAATACATGCTGCGGTACAAGCGCCGCAATGAGTACATCTTCGCATATTATGACCCTCTTTTTCCCAGGGACTTCAGTGATACATCCTTTGGAAAAGCGGCTATAGGAGGCTGCAAAGTAAAGCCCTTTTCCGCTACCCAGCCCTTTAGCACCTGGGCTATTTCCCTTGATTTATAAAGGCTTGTAAGGGGTGAAGTTTTAATCTTTTTACCTTCAATGGAAACATATCCGCTTCTCAATTCCTCATAGCTGCATTGTGCTAAGACCGGTTTATTATTACTTTGAACACTGTAATCCAAGATATTTGCATATATGTCTTTGTTTCGGACCGAAAGATTTGAAAGCAAATCTGAATCAAGAACCGGTATAGGTATTCCTATTCCGACAAACATTGAAACGCCGTATTTTTCAAAAACAGCCGGTTGAATATAATCAGTGCTCATTTCTTTGAGATTCCCTATTACAGCAAGGGTACAGGCGTTAGACAATGGGATTCCATTCTCTCCTCTGGGCTTCCCACTGGCAAATTGGGTTCCCTGCCAGGATACGTAACCTTCCGCACCGGCTAAAAAGATTTTTGTCCCAATGCCTATAGTCCTTAGATAAGGGTCTTTCAGCAGTGGACTAAGCTCCCCTGAAGTAGAATAATTCACATTCCCCAAGCAGGGTTGAAGCACTCCCATGTATGTGTACAATGTTCTGTCAGAGGTATTTGCCGCTGCAGAATAGTTCTGATAGCAATTTCTGGGATTGAACAAATATGCTTCGTTAATTGTATCCTTGGTGATATAAGTATCCAGCTCTTTTCTGGGATAACAGTCTGTGCCCCTTGAATACGCCTTAAGGTGCACTTTCTTGCCGTCTATTAAATTGCATATTACATGAGCGCCGCCATATTCAATATCTCTGTCCTTTGAGGTCTCTGTCGCTCCTATATATGCATCTACTGCTGCAATTCCTGCATATGCATTAACATTGTCCAGCTCAACTTTTTCCATTCTGATCGGCGGATCTGAATGTCCGAAGTTAAGAAAGGCACCGGTGGAACACATTGGACCAAAGGTTGCTGTTGTTACCACATCTACATATTTTGTTGCATCAGAAATACCCTTCTCCTCTACTATGTCCGCTAATTCTTCTGCTGTTACTACTACTGCGTTGCCTTTCCTGATTTTTTCGTTGATTTCTTCAAAGGTCTTTTTTACTGTCATTTTTGCTATACCTCCTATAATAGTTTGTTGTCGGTAAGACAAGGCATAGTAAATAAAAAAAGCCTTCACCCCTATAAAGGGACGAAAGCCATTCGTGTTACCACCCTGATTCTTCTTTGCCTCACAGCAAAAAACTTACCAAGTGACTCCTCCTATAAAGATTCATCACCGTGCTGTATAACGTCAGCCTACCGGTATAAGCTAAGCAATTGCCTCACTCATACAGTTCAGAGACCATGTTCGGTTGGTATCATGTACCGGTTTCCACCCTTCCCGGCTCTCTTTGCCACTGGCTCCAACGTACTCTTCCCATCATCACTATTGCGGTTCTTAAATATTAAAATATAATATAACTCATTATTTCGGCAATGTCAACAAATAAAATTTGGATATTGATTTTTAAGTGGGTTTGTGACTATCATATATTAAATTGGAGGTCTTTATATGGATATAGATATAAAAGAAGCATTACGGTATATGGGCCATAGGGGTCAAAGCATTGATTATAACACAGCAAAGCTGTTGGATGATTGTATTGCCGAGCTTAAAGATATTTCGAAAAATAGTTTTTTATATGAGATCTTTGACATAGAACGAAGAGCAGAAGGCTTGTACCTTAAAGGTACTACTCTTGTATTGCATGGGAAAGATATAGCCGGACATTTGCAAAGGGCAGAAAAATGTGCGATTATGGCAATGACCTTAGGTATTGAAGTAGATATGCGCATAGCCTATTATTCGAAGACGGACCTTACAAAAGGGCTGGTGCTTGATGCTTGTGCCACAGCTGCAGCGGAATCCTTATGCGATACGGTTCAAGGGAAAGTTAAAGCCGAGGCAAAGTCAATGGGGTTTGAAACAACATCAAGATACAGCCCCGGTTATGGGGATTTTTCCATTGGTATTCAAAAGGAATTGACAAAGGTATTGAAGACCTATGAAAGATTGGGACTGAGCGTAAACGAAAGCAGCATAATGATACCGAGAAAATCGGTCACAGCCATAATTGGCATGCAGAAGGAAGGCTGCATTAAAAACAGCTTCAAATGCAGTGAATGTGAAAATAAGTATTGCCTATATAGAAAGGACAGTGATGATAATGATTAAAGGACTTAAATCAGAAGGTTTTCTCATATTTGACGGAGGTATGGGCACAATGCTTCAGGCTCACGGCCTCAAAGGAGGAGAGATTCCGGAAAGACTGAATATTACTAAGCCTGATATTATTTATAAAATACATAAGGAGTATGCAGATTCCGGAGCTGATGTAATTACCTCAAACACCTTCGGAGCCAACAGATATAAACTTGAAGGCTCGGGCTTAAGCTGCGGGGATGTCATTAAAGGGGCGTTAAAATTAGCAAGAGAGGCCGCAGGAGACAAGCTTGTTGCCCAGGATATAGGGCCTATAGGTCAGCTGATGGAGCCATACGGTACATTGTCATTTCAGGATGCTTACGATGCCTTTAAGGAGCAAGTAATTGCAGGAGCAGATGCGGGCGCGGATATGATATTGATAGAGACAATGTCGGATATATACGAAGCTAAGGCTGCAATACTTGCAGCAAAGGAAAACAGCCAACTTCCCCTATTGTGCACCATGACTTTCCAGGCTGACGGAAGAACCTTGACAGGCACCGATCCTTTAACTATGGTAAACATAATATCACATTTAGGGGTAGATGCACTGGGAATCAATTGCTCTCTCGGGCCAAAGGATTTAATCCCCCTTCTTGCCCAAGTGCTCAAATATTCGGCTATACCAGTGATCGTACAGCCTAATGCCGGATTGCCATCCATATTAGAGGGCAAAACCGTTTATGACCTAAGACCTGAGAGGTTTGGGGAATATATGGCTGAAATGGCGGAAATGGGAGCGGTAATGCTTGGGGGGTGCTGCGGGACTACTCCGGAACATATCAGGGAATTAAGAAAAGCTATAACAGGGCTAAAACCCGCAAGGTCCAAAGCAGGAAAACTCACGGCTGTAAGTTCCGCCACAACGACAGTGGTTCTCGGAGAAGGCGCAAGAATAATAGGGGAGAGGATTAACCCTACAGGCAAGAAAAGGCTGAAAGAAGCCCTCAAAAATGGGGATATGGAATATATACTGAGAGAGGCGGTTGCTCAGAGAGACGCGGGTGCTCACATACTCGATGTGAATGTGGGACTGCCGGAGATAGATGAGAAGGCAATGATGGTTAAGGCAGTACGGGAACTGCAAAGCATAGTCAATCTGCCACTGCAGATTGACAGTGTCAGTCCCGATGTAATAGAAGCGGCAGCAAGGGCATGCAGCGGAAGACCTATAATTAATTCTGTAAATGGCGAAAAAAAGGTAATGGATGGGATATTCCCCGTAGCAAAAAAGTATGGATGTCTGGTTGTGGCATTAACCCTTGATGAAAACGGGATACCCGAAAAGGCTGAAGACCGTCTGAGAATAGCAGAAAAGATAGTGAACAGGGCCGGAGAGTTCGGAATCGACAGAGAGGATATTATAGTAGATTGTCTTGTACTTACTGCCTCAGCACAGCAAAAGGAGGTCAGGGAGACAATAAAGGCAGTGTCACTAGTAAAGCAAAAGCTTGGTCTTAAGACAACCCTTGGAGTAAGTAACGTATCCTTCGGTTTGCCTGACCGGGAACTGTTGAACAGGACATTTTTGACCATGGCGTTGACTGCAGGTCTTGATGCTCCTATACTTAACCCAATGGCGGAAGCCATGGTAAATACAATTAAAGCTTATAATGTGCTTTGGAATATAGACAAAGAGGCAGTTGAATATATAAGAAGCTGCCAAACCTTCAAAGAGATACCGGAAGTAAGAGAGAAGGAAGGCAGCAGGGATCTTAGAAAAATAATAATAGACGGTATGAAAGAGGAGGCAGCACCAGTTGTGAAGCAGTTGCTTGAAGAAGTCGGAGGATTGGGAATAGTAGATGAATACCTGATACCTGCTCTTGATATTGTAGGACAGAAATATGAATCAGGAGAGATTTTTCTTCCTCAGCTGATACAAGCGGCAGAAACAGTGAAAAGAGCTTTTGAGGTTATTAAGGATAACATGATGCAAAAGGACGGGAAGGCTTTAAATGTGAATAAGGGCAAAATAGTCATTGCTACAGTGAAAGGGGATATACACGATATAGGCAAGAATATCGTAAAGATACTTCTGGAGAACTATGGTTTTGAGGTCTATGATCTTGGTAAAGATGTTCAAGTTGAGGCAATAGTGGAAAAGGTCATCAATGAAAAAGCTTCCCTGGTTGGATTGAGCGCTCTTATGACCACTACAGTAAAGAACATGGAGGATACCGTAAAGGCTCTAAGAGAGCATTGCCCGGATACAAAAGTGATGGTAGGAGGAGCCGTACTTAACGGAGACTACGCTAAAATGATAGGAGCGGATTACTATGGTAAGGATGCCGGAGAAGCGGTAAAAATAGCACGGGAATTCTTTGGATCATAACCATTGCTTTTCCCTGTTGAAACAAGTTAGAATAGTATTTGTGGAGCTAATGATAGGGGGAGTAAAGAATGAATAACAGGGAAATGAAGTCAAATATGCTGCTTATACTGACTGCGGCTATTTGGGGATTTGCCTTTGTGGCTCAGAGGGTAGGTATGCAGTATGTAGGGGCATTTACTTTCAATGGAGTGCGGTTTGCATTAGGAAGTATTTCATTGATTCCGCTAATCATATATTTCAAAAATAAAAAGACTGCAGAACAGACTGAAGAAACCGGCAATGCAAGTGCATTAGTACCGGGAATTATTGCAGGCTCGGTATTGTTTTTAGGTGCTTCCCTTCAACAAGCCGGACTTGCCTATACAACAGCAGGGAAAGCTGCTTTCATAACAGGTCTTTATATAGTGCTTGTACCATTATTGGGTGTTTTTTTGAAGCAGCGCATAGGTCTAAATACTTGGATGGGAGTTGTATTGGCAGCTTCAGGGCTTTATTTTCTGAGTGTCAATGAAGGTTTTACCATTGCATTTGGGGACCTGCTGGAGATTATCGGTGCATTTTTCTGGGCTGTTCATATACTGGTTATAGACCACTTTACCAAGAAAGTGGATGCATTGAAGCTGTCCTTTGTACAATTTGTTATGTGCTCTGTTTTAAGTATCATAACGGCATTTATTTTCGAGGATATTTCAATGTCCGGTATCGGTGAGGCAGCGATTCCAATACTCTATGGAGGCTTGTTATCCGTAGGTGTGGCATATACTCTGCAGGTTGTGGCTCAGAAGCATGCAAAACCTTCCCACGCAGCGATCATACTTAGCATGGAGACGGTATTTGCCGCCATTGGGGGCGCACTGCTCCTAAAGGAGAATCTTGGAGCAAGGGGATATTTTGGTTGTGCTCTTATGCTTGCAGGAATGCTGTTGACCCAAGTTAATTTTTTAGACAAAAGGGAAAGCCAGGAATATAAAGCCTAGAGCAGCTTTATATCTTTTGCTTCACATTCTTTCTGTATGCTGTCAGGCCATATAGAAGCCTGCACTTCTCCGATATGGACTTTTTTCAGGAAGTACATGCAAATTCGGGACTGACCTATACCTCCGCCTATTGTATAGGGAAGCTCACCCTTTAACAGTGATTTGTGGTAAGTGAATTCCTTCCTGTTCATACAGCCGGAAATCTCCAGTTGTTGCAGCAGGGCTTCTTCATCAACGCGTATACCCATGGAAGAAAGTTCAAAGGCACATCTGAGCACAGGGTACCAGAATAATATATCTCCGTTCAGGGACCAATCATCATAATCCGGGGCCCTCCCGTCATGTCTTTTTCCGGATTTCAATGTGGCACCTATCTGCATAAGAAATACCGCGCCTTTGTCCTCGGTTATAAGATTCTCTCTTTCTTTAGGGTTTTTATCAGGATACATGTCCTCTAATTCCTGGGCAGTAATAAAATAAATTTCCTTGGGCAGAAACGGTTTTAGTTGAGGGTAAAGTTTAAAAACATGTGCTTCGGTATCCAGGAAGACACTGTAAATATCCTTTACAATAGCCTTAAGAGTTTCAGGAGTCCTGTCTTTCTTTGGAATAATCTTTTCCCAATCCCACTGATCCACATATATTGAGTGGAGGTTGTCCAGTTCTTCATCCCTTCTTATTGCATTCATATCGGTATAAAGTCCCTCTCCGGCTAAAAATCCGTATCTTGCAAGAGCAAGCCGCTTCCATTTAGCAAGAGAATGTACAATTTCAAGTTCGGAATTTTTCAAGGAAAGTGCATCGAAGGAAACAGGGCGTTCTATTCCGTTTAGATTGTCATTGAGACCTGTGGCTCTTTCAACAAACATAGGAGCTGACACCCTTGTAAGATCAAGTTTTTCGGCCAGCCGTGACTCAAAAAAGTCCTTAATGACTTTGATTGCTACCTCTGTTTCTCGGATATTGAGTGAATACATTTCTGACATTTTATTGCCCCCTTTTTTATTGTGCAAAAATAAAAACCCTTCATCCCTATGAAATGGACGAAAGGTTATTCGCGGTACTACCCTGATTGATTGAAGTCATGCTCCAATCCACTCTGCCAGTACGGATTTAAAATTCGTAAATCTATACTGCCCATTCTGTAACGGTATGGCTCCGTCCAAGCCTACTATCTTAACGTGTTCGGTTGGAGACTCAGGGCTGTTCTTCACTTCAGGCTTAGCACCGGGCTTACACCGTTCCCGATTCGCTTCGGCATATCCTTCAAGCTACTCTTCCCATCATCGTCGTAGGTTTTCAATTTCTTTTAATTGTAAGTATAATTATGAAAAATGTCAATGGATTTTTTTATAAACCAAAAAATTACAAAAAATTGCAAATATTTTTATATTGTATTATAATATTAAGCGAAATTCAAATAAGTGCGTATAAGTATATACAGATGAAAGCACAGAATAAGGGAGTAATAGCATGAGTTTGTTAGAGAACTGGAGAGATACCGCATATAATAGCGAAAAGGACGAAAACGCCAATAAGAAATTCTGGGAAGGTTATTTTGAAAAGGAAGAATCCATCTATGAAAAGTTGCTTTCCAATCCTGATGAGATTGTTGAGGGAACAGTTTTAGAGCTTGCAGACAAATATGATACTGATATCATGCTTTTTACAGGCTTTCTTGACGGCATTAATGAAAGTCTTGTTAATCCGTTGGATCTTGAGGAACTGGAAGAGTCAGGCAATGTCAAATTGGAGATAGACCATGAGAAGCTTTATTATAACATGCTAAAGGCAAAAGCTGATTGGTTATATAATTTGCCTCAGTGGGACAGCATACTTGATGAGGGGAAAAGAAAGGAAATAACAAAGAAACAAAGGATTTCAGGCACAATAATAAAGCAGAAAGAGCCCGGAAGAAACGATCCCTGCTCCTGTGGAAGCGGAAAGAAGTATAAGAAGTGCTGCGGCGCCAATAAATAATGTATAAAAGATAACTCCCAGAGGAAGATTTACCGATGGGAGTTTTTATTAACAGTTTCGGAAGAGGGATACCTATGAAATGCGGTGATTTAAGAAATAAGCAGGGGCTAACTGAGAAGGAATTCTTGTCCCGCTATGATGCAGGGCATTATGAGAGACCTTCTGTTACAGTAGATATGCTTGTTTTTACAGTTTCAGAGGAAATTAACAAAGAGTTGATGATACTTCTGGTCAAAAGGGGGGATCATCCTTGCCTGGGGTGTTGGGCACTTCCCGGAGGCTTTGTAAATATGGATGAAAGTCTGGATGATGCAGCCCTAAGGGAGCTAAAGGAAGAAACGGGCATTGAGAATATATATATGGAGCAGCTATATACATGGGGCGATGTCGATAGGGATCCGCGTACCAGGGTAATCGGCTGTTCATATATGTCCATTGTTGACAGCAGCAAGCTGACGGTAAAGGCCGGAGATGATGCGGAGGATGCGGCATGGTTCAAGGTAGAATGCAGTATAATTGATCAGAAAAAGCCCATGAACAGCATAAGGCTTGTACTGAGC
>JAQVFD010000066.1 GCA_028697435.1 Clostridiaceae bacterium | reverse complement strand
ATCCCAGGTATAATATTCTGCCGGTTTATTCATTATCTTTTCTTCTATATAGTTTTGTACTGCGGCATAATTGCCTTGCTCATTCTGTTCCTTTGCTGTTTCATCTTCCTTAACTTTGCTTTCAAACTTATCAAAGAACATTCGGTCAATCTTCATGCCCTCAGATCCGATCGGTGTTTCCATTATAAACTGAAGGGGGTCAGGGTTATAATTCTCATACCAATATCTACCGGGTGGAGGTGTTGGTGGCGTTCCGTTACCCTTATCCTGTGGTTTTGGCAGTTTAATTACTTCGTCATAGTTAAACTTTTCTTCAAAATATTCACAGTTGCCAAAGAAATCAAAGAGCTTGAATGTATCTTTATTTGCCTTGTGTTCATTGATAATCCCAGCTACTTTCTCCTTGTACATGAATTCATACTTTCTTGTACCCCTGCCTTTAATCTGAATAAAGTCAGTAGGTGAGAAGATAGGTCTTAATAAGCCTATATTGAGCAAATCTTCACAGTCATACCCCGTAGTCATCATACCCACGGTAACGCAAACTCTTGTTTTTGAGGATTTATAGTTCTCCAAAAACTTGGTAGTACCGCTTAAGTTGTTATTCTGGAAGTTGATTGTATAGGTCTGAGCATTCATTACATCAGAGGTTATCTGCATGGCAAAATCAGAGTGATATTTGTCCGGGAATAATTTATCTGCAAACTCGTTCAGTATTTGAGTAATCTTGACCGCGTGCTTGCGGCTGACACAGAAAATTATGCTTTTTCCTATCTCCCCTGACAATGGATCTCTCTTAGCATTCTCCATAAAGGTTTTAACAAACATCCTGTTGGTTTCCTCTGAAAAGAAATTCTTCTCAAAGTCCTTGGCAAAGTAAACTTCTTCTTCCTCATCGTCGGCTTCAGTTCGATTAATAACTGCATATCCCTTATCAGCTAAAAGCTGCGTTGTGATTTCTGTTCTTGCGTCCACTACTCTTGGATTTACCAGATACCCGCCCTTTACACCGTCTAAAAGTGAATATCTATATGTAGGCTCACCACTCTCACAGCCGAAGGTTTTATAGGAATCCAGCAGTTGTCTTTGTTCCCAGGCTCTTGGGTCTGTTGCTTTAAGCTTGGTAATGTCTACGTTTTTAATGTAGTCTTTTGGCGTTGCGGTAAGTCCCAATTTATATCCCAAAAAGTATTCAAATACTGCTCTGTAATTTCCATTGATTGATCTGTGGCTTTCATCAACAATAAGTAGTGAGAAGTCTGTTGGCTTGAAATACTTTTTATACTTGTTGTTAAAACTTAAGGTTTGTACTGTTGATACTACGATCTCAGCTTTGCGCCAGTCTTCCGCATTCTCTTTGAATACAACCGTATGATAATCAGGGGATAAGTAGTTTTGGAAATTCTTCTTCGCTTGATTTTCAAGCTCAATTCTATCTACCAAGAACAATACCCTATGAGCATTTCCACTTCTTAAGAAAAGCCTTATTACTGCTGCTGCCGTCAAGGTTTTGCCCGTTCCTGTTGCCATTTCAAATAGGAAGCGCTGGTTGCCTTTCTTTACGGATTTCTGCAAGGCTTTTACCGCATTTAACTGATATGGTCTTAAAAATCTCAATCCATTGTCTTTAAGAAATTTCTCTCTTGATTCTGGATTTTGATATTCCGGTGCTTCTGCATATCTTACATTCCTGACTACCGCTATATAATCTTCTTTGACATCTTCATTATACAGTCTTGCAGGGTCTGCATTAAAAGCTTTGTTCTCTCTGATACTCTCACAACTTGGGAAGCTGGTAATTATTTGAGGATTGCCTTTATATATATTCCAGAAATAATGCTGGTTACCGTTTGATAGTATGACATATTTAATAAAAAGGGACTTTGTATATTCCCTTGCCTGCTCTTTGCCGACCAAAGGGTCTTTATCTTCTGATTTTGCTTCAAGTACAATAAACGGATGCCCTTTTTCGTCAAGTAGTAAGAAGTCAATGAATCCATTCTTGACTTTGTCAAAATCATCTCCCATTGAATCAACTTGTTTTTTGGAAATCTTAATGTTAGGCTCAACTTGAATATTGGCTGGTTTTCCGTTTTCTTCAAAGAATCGCCAACCTGCTTCTTCAAGCAATTTATTTATTTTTATTCTTGCCTTGGCTTCCTTTGCACTCATCTACTATCACCACCTTAGCCATCTATATAACCAACAATATCGCCTATATTGCATTTCAATTTGAACTCCCGGAATATTACAATTTATGCTACATGCGAAATGCAATTATGCTATTCTTAAGAGTCCAGTAACTTCTCATAAATAGCATTAAATATGGTATTACACTTACTTAATACTTCATGAGGTGCCTTTTCTATGAATTCGTATTCTCTTTCACTTAAATCCACAGTTTTTATCTGATCCATCAATATGTCACCCTTAGTGTTAATGCAATTATTATTTATATTTATTCTGGTAAAAAAAGTGCTGGTTGAACTCGTTATTGGGACAACTGTCACTATTCCGTTCAACTCTTTCTGAGTTATCGGGTCTGAAACTACAAGCGCAGGTCTATACCCTTTCTGCTCATGTCCCATTGACGGAGAAAAATTAATCTTTATTATGTCCCCAAACTCCAGATTATTGTAATTGTTTTTTTCTATTTCAGCCATAATCGCTACCACACTTCTTTTCCGGCAGGATTACCCCAGTTTATCTCTTCTTTTGGATTTAATTTTTCACCCTTGGAGCTTTCTGCTAATAGTTGAAATTTCGTTCTCTTTTGTACCTTTTTTAAGATAAGCTTATTCTCTTCAACTTTAATATGGAAACTGACACTCTCAATGTTATTAGTATCAATGTTTAATTCTTCCAATATAGCCTTGGGTATGCGAATAGCGGCGCTGTTTCCCCATTTAGATAAATTAGTATTCATACAATCACCCCATATAGCATGATATTCTTACAATTAGTATATACACGTATATACTAATTGTCAAGTGCCCTTTGTATTGGATTATCTCAGGCGACATTAATCCGCCTACTTAACCGCCTGTATCGATGCGGACATTATATACTCCCCGACCTTCAAGTTGTGGGACCATTTCCCGGCATATTCCTTAGATACCTCTTTAGTTTCAATATTAATGTTACTGAATCCTGATTCTCCTAAATATGCCTTAAGTTCTTCAACTGAAGAAGCGCCGGCCACTCACCCGCAATATAGCTTTTCATCCTGCTTCATTTCTTTTGTAAGTTCTTTGACTAATACTACATCAGAGATTGCTACCCTACCACCCTTTTTTAACACCCTGTACGCTTCATCATATACCCTCTGTTTATTGGGGGATAAGTTAATTACACAGTTTGAGATAATCACATCTGCCGTATTATCCGCTACCGGAAGATTCTCAATTTCACCCAGCCTGAAATCTACATTGAAATACCTGTGTTTCTTTGCCAAAATCCTTGACTTACTCAACATTTCAGGAGTCATATCTACCCCGATTACGTACCCTTTAGGACCTACCTTCTTCGATGCAAGAAAACAATCTATTCCTCCGCCGCTTCCAAGATCAATTACTGTTTCGCCTTCTTTTATCTCTGCGATTAGCTGAGGATTTCCACAACCCAGCCCCATGTTGGCACCTTCAGGAATTAATTGTATTTCTTCATCAGAATATCCAATCCCTTTTGATATTACTTTTGCAGGATTTTTAACACTGATATTACTGCCGCAACAGCCTCCAACCTTTGCTTTGCCGGAAGCAATATTGCCGTAGCTTCTGCGAACTGCATTTCTAACGTCAGTTTTTGTTTTAGTCATAATATTTCACCTCAGTATGAAATCTTATAATGGAGTATACAAAGTCATATCAAAAATGAGACTTACCGGAAAAAGGTTTCTAAATTTTGTGTGTATGTTATTATATTATATCATTAATCCGGTCCATTTAATTACAAAAAACAAAAGACACTGCAAATTACTGCAATGTCTGAGTTTTCGTATGGCTCCCGGTTAAGGATTTGAACCTCAACAAACTGATCCAGAGTCAGTTGTGCTACCGTTACACAAACCGGGAATATTGGTTCGGGATTTCCGACAAAGTTTATTTTATCATGTATCGCTAGTTTTAGCAATACTCAATTTTTTTATGATATTTGTTTACATGAAAAAAACTGAGATTTACTCAGTTTTTCTCTTGCAAACTAAATAATCTTTATTCTCTTATTCCTTTTCGAACATTTCCTTTCCGACTCCGCATAATGGACATACCCAATCATCAGGAATATCTTCAAATGGTGTGCCCGGTTCTACCCCACTGTCCGGATCCCCTACTTCCGGATCATATACATATCCGCATGCTGTACAAGTCCATTTTTCCATTTTCTTTCCTCCTCATAGATGTTTTGTTTTATGTACTTCTAATCCCCTAAAGATTAAGCATATTATACTATTTTATCTGAGTATTTTCTATATATACCTTCATTATTAACAAATTTGTTACAACAATTCAGACTCCTATTGCATACCAACGTATTAAATAAAAATCTCCGGTGCAACCCGGAGATTTTTTATATTACTTACATTGATTTTAAAGCTTTTCCCATTCTTGTAATACCTTCAACTATCTTTTCATCACTCATGCAGGAGTAGTTCAGCCTGCAGTGATTTGCGTTCCCGCCATTAGGATAGAATGGTTCTCCCGGAACAAACGCAACTTTCTGTTCCAATGCCTTCTTAAGAAGCACTGCAGCGTCAATCTCTTCAGGGAAAGTAGCCCATGCAAAGAGTCCCCCTTGAGGATTGGTACACTTTGTGCTGGACGGGAATTCCTTTTTGATTGTCTCAAGCATAAGGTTCCTTCTGCCTGAATATACTTTGATAATTTTGTCGATATGTTTTTCAATATCGTACATTTCCATAAACATATTTGCCTGTCTCTGAGCCATAGAGCTGCTCTGCAAGTCAGCTCCCTGCTTAACCAAATTGTATTTTATCAACAAATCCGGTCTGGCTACGACCCATCCCAGTCTCATGCCCGGTGCCAGTATCTTTGAGAAAGTTCCCAGAAGAATAACAAGATTCTTGGGATCAAAGCACTTCAAAGACGGCAGTATTTCGCCTTCAAATCGAAGCTCTCCGTATGGATTATCCTCTATAACGGGTATCTCATATTGGGTGGCTAATTCCATAAGCTTTTTTCTTCTTTCAACAGGCATTGTCCTTCCTGTTGGGTTCTGGAAATCCGGTATGGTATAAATGAACTTTACATTTTTATTAGTTGCCAAAGCTTTTTCAAGATCTTCCATTATCATGCCGTCTTCGTCCATAGGGATTTCGACGAACTTGGGCTGGTATGCCTTGAATGCATTTAAAGCACCCAAATAGCTTGGGCTCTCAGTAATAATCACGTCATCTTTGTTTATAAAGATTTTCGCCGTGAAATCAAGACCCTGCTGTGATCCGGAAGTGATAAGTATTTCATTGGGATCCGGAGTAAATCCAATCTTCTTGGATCTTTCAGCTATTTTCTTTCTTAGCGGTAAGTATCCGTCAGTTGCACCATATTGTAATGAAGCTCTTCCATCTTCCTCCATTACTCTCTGGGTTGCTTTTGCCATTTCCTCCACCGGGAAAAGTTCAGGTGCGGGAAGCCCTCCTGCAAATGATATTATATCCGGCTGTTCGGCATACTTAAGCAGTTCTCTTATTACGGAGCCTTTTAAATTGTCCATCCTGCTAGCAAATTGAATACTCATTTTTTAAAAAACACCCCCATATATTTTACCGCCATCTTTTATCCATCCTCCACATATATCATACCTTATATAAATAAATATTTCCAGAACATTTACTGGAAAATACTAAACTATTTCAATATGTCAAAAACTATTGTAATCATTTCCATCATTTTACATGATCATTGAAGTATTAATATTTTGATTCTGCAAAAAATAATCTTGTTGGCAAATGAAATATTTAAGGAGGATTCTATATGCATAAAAACACATTTAATAATGACATTTCCTCAAATAAGATGCATGCTCATAATCACAGCATTAAATGCAATGTAAACACTTGCACATATTATGATAATGATTACTGTAGTGCGAATGTCATTCAGGTAAATCCTATGGGAGATGGAATTGCACAGTCAAGTGAAGGAACCTGCTGCACAACCTTTGTAAAGACAAATAGTTAAGAGCATGTAAAAAAGGGATGTTGCTAAACTATAAATTATAGCTAACAATATCCCTTTTCTTCAGTCACTGGTCACGAGTCGCTAGTCTCTAGAACTAGGGTATCTCTTCGAAGCACTTACCTATGCTTCTTTTTGTTTTTCCATCATATCCTTGACCTTCATGAGCCTTACTCTGCTTCCTCTTTCATTTTCGTCAAGCTTCATGGTAATATACCTTACCGTTTCAATTAGCTGAGGAATCATAACATACTCCAAGGCATTAACCCTACGCCTTGTTTTCTCAATCTCATCGGCCATTAGCTGACAACTCTTCTCCACTTGAGCCAGTTCAATCAACTTGTCAAAAACCTCCTGCAGAGAAGATATTGCTCCATCCAGTTCCCCGGAGGTAGTTGCAAAGCCATAAGGATATATGCTTGAAATCTCTTTGTTGTCTTCCTTCACAAGATTAAACACAGGAGAATTAACACTCATAATGTTTTTTGTGCTCATCTCAAGGTTTATCTTCTGTGTCGGGTACATTATTGCTTCTTCAAGCACTTCAGAAGACATTACCGCCCTGGCAATAAGAAAGTTGTTAAAAGCAGCGATAAGTTCCTTTTCCACAGCCACCCTGATCTCCATATTTTTCTTTACATAATCTATGAACTTCTTCATAAGCTCATCCTGCTTGTCTTTTAAAAGCTTGTGACCTCTTGTAGCAGTTTTCAGTCTGCCCTTAAGTCTTGTCAGCTCCATACGAGTAGGACTTACATTTAGTTTAGCCATATGCTATGCATCCCCTTTAGGCAGGTATTTGTCAATAAAGACGTCTTTTATTCTCTTAAGCTCAACTCTTGGCAGTATTGAGAGAAGTTCCCAACCCAGTGAAAGAGTCTGCTCTATGCTTCTATCTTCATTATTTCCCTGAGCTATATACCTCTTCTCAAACTCATCCGCAAACTTGGCAAAAAGTTTATCTGTATCGCTGAGAGCACCTTCTCCAAGTATTACAGCCAGTTCCTTTGCTTCCTTTCCTCTTGCATAGGATGCAAAGAGCTGGTTCATTGTATCAGCGTGGTCTTCTCTGGTCTTTTCCTTGCCGATACCTTTATCCTTAAGACGGGAAAGTGACGGAAGCACATCTATAGGTGGCAATATACCCTTCCTGTAAAGCTCCCTGCTTAGTATGATCTGACCTTCTGTTATGTAGCCTGTAAGGTCAGGTATAGGATGAGTCTTGTCATCCTCAGGCATTGTAAGTATAGGTATTTGTGTTATAGATCCTTCTTTATCCCTGATCCTGCCTGCTCTTTCATATATTGTAGCCAAGTCAGTATAGAGATATCCCGGATAACCTCTTCTTCCCGGAACTTCCTTTCTTGCTGCAGATACTTCACGAAGAGCATCGCAGTAATTAGTAATATCCGTCAATATTACAAGTACGTGCATGCCTTTTTCATATGCAAGATACTCTGCAGCTGTCAGTGCCATACGAGGTGTAGAAATACGCTCAATGGCAGGGTCATCTGCAAGATTCATGAAAAGCACTGCCCTATCTATTGCACCAGTCCTTTTAAAGTCAGATACGAAGTAATCAGCATCTTCATAGGTTATACCTATAGCAGCAAAAACAACGGCGAATTTACTATCTGTACCGAGAACCTTTGCCTGCCTTGCTATCTGGGCAGCCAGTCTTGCATGGGGCAGACCGGAACCTGAGAAAACAGGAAGCTTCTGACCTCTAACAAGTGTGTTAAGTCCGTCTATTGCGGATATACCGGTCTGTATAAACTCTGAGGGATAGTCTCTTGCAGCAGGATTTATAGGACTGCCGTTTATATCCTTCCTTGATTCAGGTAAGATTTTCGGGCCTCCATCTTTAGGTCTTCCCATACCGTCAAAGACTCTTCCCAACATGTCTGTGGATACCGGCAGCTCAAGGCTGTGACCGGTAAAACGAACCTTGGCTTCATTAATATTAATTCCTGTTGAGCCTTCGAATAACTGCACCAAGGCTGTATTGCCGGAAACTTCGAGAACCTTTCCCCGGCGAAGCTCTCCGCTTTTCATTTCTATCTCAACTAATTCATCAAACTTAACTCCCTCAACCTGGTCAACAAACATAAGTGGTCCTGCAACTTCTTTAATGGTTTTGTATTCCTTTAGCATACGATTTTCCCTCCCTTTGAAAGGATGGAAGCTATCTGATCTTTAATGTTTAATTCAAGAACATCAAAGGATTCCACGTCATTCTCAAGTATGAGCTTAGCCTTAGCAATATCTTCCCTTACAGGTAGAGTAGTAAGCTCCTTATAGAACGCACCTTCACTCAATGCTTTTTGCCCTTCATGACTGAACAGTAATATTGCTCTTAGCATTCTATACTGTTTATTGATTGAAGTATATGTGTCAATTTCATGGAATGCATTCTGATGCAGATAGTCTTCTCTTATAGTTTTTGATACTTCCAGTGTAAACCTATCCTTTAATGATAGTGCATCAAAACCTACCAATCTTACTATTTCGTTTAATTCTGCCTCTTCCTGAAGCAATTTCATGGCTTCCATTCTGAGATCGTGCCAATCGGGAGCTACTTCATCAGTAAACCAGTCTCCCAATCTGTCAAGATACAGAGAATAGCTCTGCAGCCAGTTTATTGCCGGGAAGTGTCTGCTATAAGCAAGAGCAGCATCCAGACCCCAGAAAACTTTAACAATTCTCAAGGATGCCTGGGTTACCGGCTCTGATAAGTCTCCACCCGGAGGTGAAACTGCACCAACTGCAGAGAGTGCCCCTTCCCTGTCCTCAGTTCCTGAGCATATAACTTTTCCG
>JAQVFD010000065.1 GCA_028697435.1 Clostridiaceae bacterium | reverse complement strand
TGCAGCAGTACTTCGAAGACAGCATCATATTTGTAGTTAACGATGTAGAATATAGAAGGAGTGGGAATGTACCCCCGACCAAAATGAAGAACAATTTCCTATTCAAACCCTTTGAATCACTGATAAACATGTATGGGATTCCCAGCTATGGGGAGAAGGATCCTACACCATTTTTTGCATTATCTTATTTGCTTATGTTTGGAGCAATGTTTGGAGACTTAGGTCAAGGTATGGTAATTCTTTTAACCGGTTTGCTGATAAGCTATAAAACAGCAAATAAGAGTTTTGGAGGAATACTCACAAGGATGGGCGCCAGTTCCATGATATTCGGAGCGTTATACGGAAGTATTTTTGGGTCGGAGGAACTGATAGGGGCACTGCTTATCAGGCCTATGGCAAATATTAATACAATGCTCATAGGCGCCGTAGTATTTGGGATAATATTGATAACCATAAGTTATATATACAGCCTGTTGAATCATTATAAATCGGGGGATATTGAAGAAGGGCTTTTCGGCAGGGAAGGCCTGACAGGTTTCCTGTTTTTCCTGACTCTGCTATTAGGTGCATTGGGAGCAGCTACAGGTCAGCTGACTGTCGGGATAGGTCTGCCATTGGGTATTATGGCTGTACTTCTTCTTGTAATGGTGTTTAAACAACCTCTGACAGGCTTGCTTACAGGTCACAGGCTATATGAGGACTCGCCTGCGGACTATTATGTAGAGGCAGGATTCGGGGTAATAGAGACAGTCTTATCTGTTGCGTCCAACATAATATCTTTTATCAGAGTAGGAGCTTTTGCTCTTAACCATGTAGGATTGTATATAGCCTTTGCTACCATGGCTGAGATGCTGGACTCAAAAGCAGGTGGATTGGCGGTTCTTATAATCGGGAACATTTTTATTATAGGATTGGAAGGACTTATAGTATTTATACAAAGTCTCAGACTTGAGTACTATGAGCTCTTTAGCAAATATTACTCAGGTTACGGAGTGGAGTACAGACCTGTAGGTCTGTTTAGTGAAGCAAGCTCCGGAAATGAAATGCTTTAATTAAATAAAAAAGGAGGCATATAAAATGAATACAATACTTGGGATAGCCATAGGGATAGTCTTGTTTACAATAGGTTTGGGAGTTATATTATACCGTTCAACCGGTAATATGAATAGAAGAAAGTTCAGGAACATTTTAAGAGCAAGTGTGGTTTCTTATGTTTTTCTCATAGCTTTATTTCTTTTCGTTCTTACTCCTGGTATTGTAAATGCCGCACAGGAAGGTAACTCCGGTTCAGGTCTGGGCTTCATAGCCGCAGGAATGTCTACTGGACTTGCTACAATCGGAGCCGGTTATGCAGTTGGCGCAGTGGGTTCATCAGCTTTGGGGGCGGTATCGGAAGACCCCAGGATACTTGGAAAAACATTAATATTTGTAGGTCTGGCTGAAGGTATAGCAATCTATGGGCTTATCACATCAATAATGATATTGGGAGCGTTGTAAGGTGAATAGTATGAAATTTTTCTTATTAAGCGACAATGTAGATACTTTGACGGGAATGAGGCTTGCAGGAATAAATGGCGTAATTGTTCATGAAAGGGATGAGATACTTGCTGCTTTTGATGAAGCATGCAGCAATAATGATATCGGCATAATCCTGATGACAGAGCTGCTGGCAGAAAAGGTTCCGGAGGAGCTGAAAGAAATACGGCTGGATGCGAATAAGCCAATAGTAACAATAATCCCAGACAGACATGGGGAAAGACGCAAAAGTGATTATATTACAAGCTACATTAAAGAGTCCATAGGGCTGAAGATTTGAGGTGATGAGCTTTGGCAGTAACGGTTGAAGATAAAATAGAACTCTTCAGGAACATAATACTTAAAGATATTGAAGAGATTGCTACTGAAAAAAAGCATAAAGCAGTAGAAGATTTTGAACAGAATAAGGGGAGGCTCTTGCAGGAAGTTGAGATTAGAAAGAATCAGATCATTCAAGAGGCGGAGAAAAAAGCAGAGAGGGAGAAGCAGCAGCTTATTGCAAAAACAAAATCCCAGGGGAATCATAAACTGCTTGAAAAAAGGCAGCAGTTCATAAACGAAGTGACGGAGTTGTTGATTCGGAAGGCAGGGAGCTTTGTATCCGAAGAAGGATACAAGGAATATCTAATGACAATTCTTAAGAAGGCGACTGTTGCTTTTGAGAATTCAGGTTCAGTGCAATTATTTTTTACAAAAAGAGACTTGGAAACCTTAGGTGAGTGCATTGAACGGGAAATTTCGGCCGGAGAACTTAAGGGCAGATGTCAGCTTAAGAAATCAGACAGGAACATCATAGGAGGCTTTTATGCGGAGGATGAGAAGCAGGAAATACAAGTGGATTACACTTTAAGATCCCTGATTGAAGAAAACCGTGAGCTGATTGGGAGTAGCATATCCCGTAGGTTTGATGAGGTGAAAGGTAATGGAGACTAATATTGGGAAAATAGTATATATAAATGGTCCCGTAGTCAGGGTAATTGAGGCTTATGACCTTAAGATGAGGGAAATGGTGCTGGTAGGGCAAAAGCAGTTGATCGGAGAGGTAATTTCTGTTGATAAGGCTATGGCCACCATTCAAGTATATGAAGAGACCACCGGACTTATGAGAGGAGAAGGTATAATCTCTACGGGAAGGCCTTTGTCAGTTAAACTAGGACCCGGGATTATTAAGAATATATTTGATGGAATAGAGCGTCCGCTGCTTAATATGTACGAAACAGGCACAGCATTCATACCTGAAGGGATAGGTATGATTACGATAGATGAGGAAAAGCTGTGGGATGCAGAAGTGGTTGTAAAGGTAGGAGACGAAATCAGTGCAGGGGATATATATGCAAAGGTTCAGGAGACAGTTCTTATTGAGCACAAGCTTATGGTACCTCCTGATATCAGCGGAAGAGTGGTTTTTGCAGAAAAAAGCGGCAGCTATAATATTGAGCACGTACTTATAAAGCTGGAAAACGAACAGGGGCTGCATGAGTTAAAAATGTATCAGCTTTGGCCTGTAAGAAGTGCACGTCCCGTCAACCGAAGGAATCCAATAACAAGTCCGTTGATTACAGGACAAAGAATAATAGATTCATTTTTCCCATTGGCGAAGGGTGGCACAGCAGCCATTCCCGGAGGTTTTGGTACAGGTAAGACCATAACCCAGCACCAGCTTGCAAAATGGAGTGATGCTGACATTATAGTCTATATTGGTGTCGGAGAAAGAGGAAATGAAATGACAGAGGTCCTTGAGGACTTTCCAAAGATAAACGACCCCAAAAGCGGAAAATCCATTATGGAAAGGACAGTGTTGATAGCAAATACCTCCAACATGCCTGTAGCAGCCAGGGAAGCATCAATTTATACCGGGATAACCATAGCCGAATATTTCAGGGATATGGGTTATAACATAGCAATAATGGCAGACTCTACCTCCAGATGGGCTGAAGCATTAAGAGAGATTTCAGGAAGACTTGAAGAAATGCCCGCTGAAGAAGGCTATCCCGCCTATCTTCCTTCAAGGCTTGCTCAATTCTATGAGAGGGCGGGAGATGTGGAAGCCTTAGGGGGAAGAGATGGCTCTATTACAATAATAGGAGCTGTGTCACCGGCAGGAGGAGATTTTTCAGAGCCGGTTACCCAGAATACCAAGAGGGTTGTCGGTACTTTTCTTGCTCTGGATAAATCACTTGCATATGGGAGGCACTATCCTGCAATTAACTGGTTGAGGTCTTACAGTGGATATATTACTGACCTGAGTCCGTGGTATGAAGAAAAAATTGCTCCCGATATGCTGGAGCTAAGGGCAAAGATGCTCAGACTGCTGCAGGAGGAAGATAAGCTCATGGAAATAGTCAAGCTGGTGGGAGAGGATATATTGCCAGATGACCAGCGTCTGATACTGGAAGTATCCAGGGTTATAAAGGTGGGTTATTTGCAGCAGAATGCATATCATAAGAATGATGCTCATGTATCTTTGAAAAAACAGCATAGAATGCTTAAGGTAATAGACAGGTTATATGTTAAAGCTAATAATTGTGTTAAAATGGGCGTTCCTATATCCAAGGTAAAGAATGATAAGTTGTTTTACAAAATTACAACTATGAAATATAATGTTACTGAAGATAAACTGGAGATGTTTGATGAATTAATTAAAGAAATCGACAGCTTATATGACGGTCTGGAAAGCATGTACGGCAAAGAGGTGAGCAGATAATGAGGTTGAAATATCTAAAGCTCTATAAGGTCGAAGGACCTCTGATAATTTTAAGCGGTGTCAAGGGGGCTATGTTTGGCGAAGTTGTTGACATAGAGGTGGAAGAGGGAGGCCATAAGAGAGGTAAGGTCGTACAAATAGATGGAGACAAAGTTATAATACAGGTTTATGAAGGTACCGCAGGTATATCACTTAACAATACCAGTGTTTCCTTTACGGGAAAACCAATGGAGATACCTCTGTCAAGGGATATATTGGGAAGAACCTTTAATGGCGTAGGGGAACCTATAGACGGAGCAGGCTTCTATGGGGACAGGAAGTATGATATTAATGGGCGTCCCATTAATCCTGTAGGAAGAAAATATCCGCGAAACTATATAGAAACGGGCATATCATCAATAGACGGTCTTGCTACCCTGGTAAGGGGTCAGAAGCTGCCGCTGTTTTCAGGAGACGGACTGCCTCACAATGAGCTTGCTGTGCAGATCATAAAGCAGGCAAGAATATCGGGAGACGAAGAGAACAATTTTGCCGTTGTATTTGCTGCAATGGGTATTAAGCATGATGAGGCTGATTTTTTCAGAAAGCATTTTGAATTGTCAGGGGTTTCAAACAGGGTTGTAATGTATATAAACCTGGCGGATGATCCTATTGTTGAGAGGATCAGCACACCACGATGCGCACTGACTGCAGCAGAACACCTGGCATTTGCGCATAATATGCACATACTGGTAATTATGACCAATATGACCAGTTATAGTGAAGCTTTAAGAGAGCTTTCCGCATCCAGGGAGGAAGTACCTTCTCGAAAAGGTTATCCGGGGTATTTGTATTCCGACTTGGCAAGCTTATATGAGCGGGCAGGAATGATAAAGGATTCAAAGGGCAGCATAACTCAGATACCCATACTTACAATGCCAAATGATGATATAACTCATCCGGTGCCGGACCTTACCGGATTTATTACCGAAGGGCAGATAATTCTGTCAAGGGATCTTCATCAGAGGACGATATATCCGCCGATAAATGTGTTGCCCTCATTATCCAGGCTGCAAAAGGAAAGCATAGGCGAAGGTTTTACAAGGGAGGATCATCCTGATGTCGCCAATCAGGTATTTTCAGCATATTCCCATGTTCAGGACGTAAGGTCACTTGCCCAGGTAATAGGGGAAGATGATATTTCAGAAATGGATAAGAAATATATGGAGTTTGGGAGACAATTTGAACAGAAGTTCCTTAACCAAGGCTTTGAGAGCAACAGGAGCATGCAGGACACTCTGAATATTATGTGGGAACTGCTGACATTACTTCCAAGATCAGAGCTTGACAGGGTCAAGCCGGAACTGCTGGATAAGTACTACGACAAGAGGTAATGAAATATGGAAATCAGTTTTACCAAAACCAGTTTGATGGCTGCACAGAGCTCCCTTGAGCTTTCAAGAAAAGGCTATGAGCTGCTTGATAAAAAAAGAAACGTGCTTATTATGACAATGATGAGCTTTATTGAAAAAGCCGGAGAAATTCAGAAAAGGGTAGCAGTTGTATTTAGCGATGCCTATGAAGCGCTGCAGACAGCAAATATAACCATGGGTATAAGCAATACTGAGCAAATCGCCCAGTCTATACCTGAAGCATCAGGTTACGAAGTGCTGAATAGAAGCGTAATGGGTGTTGAAATCCCGGAAATAAAGCATGAGGAAGAGCAACTCATCCATTATTATAGCTTTTATCATACCAATACGGCACTTGATGTGGCAATGCAGAAATTCCATGAGGTGAAGCGGTTGCTGTATGAGCTTTCAGAGGTGGAGGATTCTGTTTATAAACTTGCAATGGAAGTAAAAAAGACACAGAAAAGGACAAATGCTTTGCAAAATATTCAAATACCAAAATATGAGGAAACGGTGAGCAAGATACTGGAGGTGCTGGAGGAGCGTGAAAGGGAAGACTTTTTCAGGCTGAAGGTAGTTAAGAAAAAGGGTGAAAAAAGATCCGCAAAATTCAAGGATTCAGCAAATCATCAAGGAGGAATAACCCCATGACTGAATACAAAGGACGCTGGGAGGCAATAAAAGGTCCTTCAATAGTAATAACCGTTCTGATAGCCTTAATTGCAATTATATATTTTTTTGTCCCCCGCAGTTTTTGGACTTACTTTTTTATTATACTGCTGGCGGTGTTTATTCCACCGGCATATAGCGGTTTGATACTAAAAATAAAAATTAATGAAAAGAAAATTATAATAGTAAGACCTCTTACCAGGATGACGATTAAGTTTGAGGATGTGGCTTTATGCGCTGTACACTGTGTTGATGACGGCAAATATTTGCTTTATGCTTTTGTTAAGCAGAGATACCGGCGAGGTTATACGGTTAAGGGTATAAAACCTAAGCTGCCTTTTGATGAAGTTATCAAGATGTCTTTAAAGGAGGAGGACCTGACTCTGGATATGAATTTCAACAGGGCTAAGAAGATTCCGTTATCATTCGTAGAAAGTTGTGAGGAACTTAAAGACAGATTCCTGAAGGAAGTGGGCAAATATCATGTAAAAGTTACAGAGGAAGAGTAAAGGCTTCAAATGAGGCCTTTCTTTATTGCATTTTTAAATGAAATGTATTTATTTACATGACAAAATGCAACAATATCATCGCAGAAAACGTCATATTTCATGCTATAATAAAACTATACACCAATATATTTCTAATTTGTGAGGTGCCTATGAAAGAAAAGAGATTTTTTGCAGTAATTATTACACTAATATCTTTTATATTGATTACCGTCGGTTGCACCTATAATCAGGCTGCACCGGCAATAACCACGAATCCGATACCGCCTGACGCCGAACAAGTCCAAAATATTGATGCTTCAGAGACATGCGAGACTCCGGAACCGGTAGAAACAAGTCAGGATGAAGTTAAAAGACTGGTATACATAAGCGCAAGCAAGCTCAAGGTCAGAGAGTCGGCGGGAACTGATGCTAAGGCATTGGATAACCTTATCAAAGGCACAGCTGCAGACATAGTTGAAGAAAAAAAGGATGACTCGGGAAAATCCTGGTACAAAATAAAATATGATGGTACAACGGGAAGCAGTGAAGGGTGGATAGCTGCAGAGTACACCGTTGAGGACAGGACTGAGCTTCTGAGTGAGGAACTGAAGAACCTTGATTTCTCACCTCAGGATAAGACCTATGAATATCCGGGGAACCCCAGGGTAGAAGCAAGAGGAATATATCTTACCAAGTATTCAGCTTCCAATGACAGGTTGGACAGGCTTATAGAAATGACAAAGAGGACAGGGATTAATACATTTGTTATTGATATGAAGGATGATAAAGGGCATATGCTTTTTTCTACCAAAGCTGCAGAGAAGTACAGCCCTGAAGCCAACAAGTATGCCACTGTCAAGGATATAGGGGCATTGATGAAAAAGCTCAAGGAAAATAACATATACACTGTAGCAAGAATAGTATCCTTCAAGGATCCAACTTATACAAAACAACACCCGGACAGGGCCATAATATATAGGGACAGCGGAAAACCATTTACAAACAGTGATGGTTTGATTTGGGCATCTGCTTATGACAAGGTTCTGTGGGAGTATAATCTGGAAGTATCAAAGGAAGCAGCGGAAGCGGGTTTCAATGAAATTCAATTTGATTATGTAAGATTTCCTGCATCAGATGGGGGGAAGCTGGACAAGTCCCTGGATTACAGGAACACCGAAGGGGGATCGAAACCTCAGGTTATTCAGGACTATCTGATATACGCGAGGAAGCAGCTGGCTCCTTTAAATGTATATATATCAGCAGACGTATATGGGCTGGTTGGATCGGTAGCGGATGATATGTCCCTGGGACAGTATTGGGAAGCGGTCAGCAATGCAGTTGACTATATATGTCCAATGATGTACCCAAGCCATTATGCCAACGGCACTTATGGACTTTCGGTGCCTGATGCTTATCCCTATGATACAGTTTTTCATTCAACCAAGGATTCTGTTGCCCGAAACAAGAACATTGAGACACCCGGAACCATAAGACCATGGATACAGGCTTTTACGGCACCTTGGGTACCGGGTCATATCAAATATTCGGACAAGCAGATAGAGGATCAAATAAGGGCACTGGAGGATAACGGTATAAAGGAATATCTGCTTTGGAATGCGGGTAACAGTTATTCAGACGGAGCAGTTTCACAGTAGAAGAATAATGCGACATAGCATTAAGTTTGCAGTCATACTCACAGAGCAATAGGCTTGTATATCGACTCGCACGATATAAGCTTTGGACAGAATCAGAGCTTGATGCTTGAAAAACCCTAACGCACATAAACCCAACTTCCTGTTGGTATGTGCTAGGTTTACATCACGTAAACCTTACGGATTTTTCTGCTCATCTTCACTGGATTCTGTTACCCAAAGGCTTCTAAGTGCTCGCTGCTATACAAGACCAGTGCTCTTTAGTATGTGTGCATCATAAGGGATGCTGCTTTATCTCATGACCTCAAAGCCCTGCCCTAATTCTGGTGTCTGGTGTCTCGTGTCTCGTGTCTCGTGACACGTGACTCGTAACTGCAGAAAAATGCGACTGCGTTGCATTCTTCTTTGAATATGCTGTATTACGGAGAAAGAAGCATGGGAAAAGGAATTAAAACAGTGATTGCAGCATTGAAAAATAAGTCAGAAATTGTCGATATATAGATAAATGCAGTTATGATTCGTCCGATAAAATGATTCGTCCGATTCGTTCCCCCCCCTTCCCAGCTCGGCGGCATTTAAAATGCAAAGGGGTCCTCCTCCCAGTCTAGCTGGAAGCTAAGCGATTGTG
>JAQVFD010000064.1 GCA_028697435.1 Clostridiaceae bacterium | reverse complement strand
TTATTCTGCTTTTCATCCATAAGCCTGCTGATTTCTTCTCTCAGGGACAGTATTCTGTCCTTGGATTGATATTCCTTAATATAAGTATTGGCTGCCTCTTTTGATTTAATCAATATACCTTTTTTTTCAATTACATTAACTACCTGCAGTTCTTCCAGAAGTGTCAATGCTCTTCTTATGGTTTCCGGGGATACGCTGTACTTGCCTGACAATGTTGACCGACCTTTAACCATTTCACCTATTTTGTATTCCCCGTTCTGTATACTATAAGCAATATCCAGTGCTATCTTTTCATATTTTGCTATCGGTGCGCCCTTGTCTTCCCCACGGCTTTTCAATTCACTTCAACACCCCTTGCATTATTATATAATGATTATATCATAAATCTATAAGATTTATGATATACGCCCATGTGCGTTTCCGGCAAAGCCGGAATTCTCGCACGGGCATTTAATAAGAGATATAATGTGCGCTTGCGCATATTATATCATATGTATCAAAACAAAGCCATTTAAGGAAATTACAGGTTACTTACTTCGAATATTTGCTTAGTGAAAAAGATATTAAATAGCCAATTATAAAAAGCAAAATGCTGGTTAAATATTCAAAACGAAATGATATGCCCGGAAATATTGCGATTATTGAGCCTAATACAAATCCAAGCACGGCATAATATGTATAACCGTATACCCTCTTAAATAAAAGACTTATCAGCTTGGCAAACAAAAAAACACTGATTACAAAGCCTGTTCCTACCGGTATTAGAATTGCTATATTAATATCAGCAAGTCCATTAAGAACTATTTGATATGCCCCCAAATACATCAGCACAATTGAGGCACTTATACCCGGAACTATAGTACCTATGCCTATAATTACTCCGTATAGAACAAGTTGAAGCATTCCGGGAGTTGCATCAGGAATAATATCAATACCTGCATTCTCCAACATTACCGTTATAATCGTTATAATAAACGCAATGATGCAGGGAACTATATATATACCCTTAAAGCCTTTCTTATTGGCTTGCCTAAAAACATCAGGAAGTGTTCCCAACATAAGCCCGATGAAAAGATACTTGATCTGAACTTCATAATGCAGAAAAAAATATTGAATAATCTTGCTGAAGGCAAGTACTCCTACACCTCCTCCAAGTGCAATAGGAAAGAAAAATATCACGTTTTTCTTAAAATCCTTGAAAATATCCGCGATGGCATCGGTTATTCTCTCATATAACCCAAACATTACAGCAATTGCTCCTCCGCTTACCCCGGGAGCAACACCGCCTATACCTATCACCAAACCTTTTAAAAAACCGGATAAAAAATTCATAATTACTTCGCTCGCCTTCATGCTGCATTATTTCTTCTGCATAATGGTCTGATTACTCTTCTATTTTATTCGTATATTCAAATGAGGTCAATAAAATTCGGACAATATTATACGTTTTATGTGTTACAATAATAATACTACGAATAATTTCGTAATGAAAATCCTTTTACGACATATATAGGAGGTTAAAATGCTGTATATAAAAAATGAAAGTACAAACCCATTTTTTAATCTGGCTATGGAAGAATATCTGTTTAGCCTGGACGATAATAACGATTACGTGCTTCTCTGGCAAAACGAACCTACAATAGTTGTGGGAAAATATCAGAATACTGCAGAAGAGATTAACAGCGAATATGTAAAAGAGAAAAATATTCATGTAGTAAGAAGAATCACCGGAGGAGGCGCAGTCTACCACGATCTGGGTAATCTTAATTATACCTTTATAAGCAAAGGAAGCGAAAAAAAGGAATTTGATTTCAGGAAATTTACTATGCCCATAGTAAAGGCATTGGAAAAGCTAGGTGTGACCGCTGAACTTTCAGGCCGTAATGATATTACAATCGATCAAAAGAAGTTTTCCGGAAATGCGCAGTATGTAAAGCAGGGAAAGGTCTTGCACCATGGTACACTGCTTTTCAATTCAAAAATGGAGGAACTGGTAAAGGCATTAAAAGTATCGGAGGACAAATTCCAATCCAAGGGGATAAAGTCGGTAAGATCAAGAGTCACAAATATTGCGGATTATCTGTCTGAGAATATTTCAGTTTCTCAGTTCAAAGAATTGCTTTTAAAATATATGCTTGACGAGGATACTGAATTAATTGAAGGACAGCTTAAAGTTGCAGACATTAATGAAATAAACTCTCTCATGACAAACAAATATATGAGCTGGGATTGGAATTACGGAGCTTCTCCCGAGTTCAACGTCAGGCAGGGAAAAAGATTTGAGAGCGGTAAAGTTGAAGTATTGATTAATGTTAAAAACGGTGTTATCCAAAGCATAAAGTTTTATGGAGATTTCTTCGGTAGTGAAAACCCTGAAGAAATCGAAGCCCTGCTAACGGGAAAACGATACAACGAAGATGAAATAAAAGCTGCTATCGCCCCCTTGAATATAAATGACTATTTCAAAGGCATCAGTCCGGAAGAATTATTAAGTTGCATTATCTGAAAATTGGGACACCATGATGGTGTCCCTACTTTTCTACAAGCCCCATGCGGGCTGCATAAGCAATAACCTGTGCTCTATTTTCAAGATGCAGCAGTTCCAACATTTTCGCCATATGGTACTTAACTGTCCTTTCAGTGAGTCCCAATGCTTCACCTACATCCTTGTAGGTTATCCCCTTTGCTACCATTTCCAGTACTTCCAATTGCCGCTTTGTAAGTCTTATATCTTCTGAAGCTTCCGGTTCATAGCTTCTGAATTCCTTCAAAACCTTGGCAGCAAGCTCCGGGGGAAAGGAAGCCTCCCCCTCTTCCATATCAGACAGCATATCCACAAGCTCTTTTGCATTTGTGTTTTTCAGCAAGTATCCCGAGGCACCGCATTTTACGGCATTAAAAAGATCTTCATCCTCTTCAGATGTAGTAAGCATCACTACCTTTGTGTACGGCATTTCAGTCTTAATCAGCTTCAATGCATCCAACCCGCTTAATCCCGGCATCTTTATATCCATTAATATTATGTCCGGCTTCAATACTCTGGCTTTTTCAAGTGCCTCTTTACCAGTGCTTGCCGTACCTGCAACCTCTATGCCGTAAGTTCCGAGCAAATATTGGAGACCCTCCAAAAAAATTTGATGATCATCCACAAGCATCAATTTCATTTCCATTTATTTTCCTCCCCATCCAAAGGCACTTCCAAAGAAATACAGCAGCCTTTACCCGGTTCTGATTCAATACCAATCTGTGCACCTATTTCTGATGCGCGTTCCCTCATAATATTTAATCCATATCTGTTTGCCAAATTAGTCTCAATATCAAAGCCCTTTCCGTCATCCTCTACTGTAACACATAACTGCTCCTTTGATACTGTAAACCCCATATATACATTATCAGCATCAGCGTGCTTCCTTATATTGTTCAAGGCTTCCCTGATAATATTCAATGTATTGATTCGAATATCCGGTTTTAGTTCTTCTCCTGTATATCCGGAGGGTATATCCAATTTTACTCTTAATCCCGACTGCTCCTCAAAGCTATTAATGTCCTTAATCAATCCCGCCACGAAATCCTTTGTCAGCACTTCCGTGTTCCTGATGCTTCTGATATATTCCCTTATATCGTTATGTGCCTCCTGAGAAACATGAACCAACCTGTCCAGCTTTTGAGATACTATGTCAATATCTGCGTTTGCAAGCTCCTTTCTTATTCCCTGAGCTTGAAGGTTTATAAACCCCAGTACCTGTCCAAGGTCGTCATGCAAATCCCTGGCAAGCCGTTCCCTCTCTTCTGTGACTGCAAGTTTCCACTGTTGCTCTAAGTATCGCCTCTGCTCCTGCTTTTTCTGTGTAATATCATATATCAGAATAAGTCTGCCCGAAGGTATACCTCTATTGTCATTAAGGGTTGAAAGGAATACCTCATAAATCATTGGCATTCCATCCTTATTTATAACAAACTCGCTATGGACTATATCCCTGTCTGTGCAAGTTTTTAACAGCCCGGGAACCTTTTCGCACACTTCTTCAACTTTTATACCATCAATATTCCGAATATTATAGCCGGCAATTCTTCTAAAAGCGGGATTTATGTCCAGTACCCTATTCTGCAGATCCAATACCATGACCCCCGCATCCATATTCTCGATCACCGCTGCCCGTGCCACGGGAACGAGGTCAAACAGCTTGTACCTGAAAATTCCCAAGGCAATAATAATACCTGCCGGTCCAAAAAAAACAGGGGTAATATCAAATCGCTTCATCGGACCCAGCCCCGAAATATATAGAATATTGGGAATTACAATAAGACTCATGCCGGCTAACAGTGACACTGCCTGCTTCCTGTAAACCGTATTCTTAAAAAATACTGCCCTAATCAGAAGTATCCATGTCAGGATATTCAGAGAATGTGAATATAAGGCATGGATATAAAAAGCAGGTCCGTATTTCTTATCAATAACCGGAAAGGAACCGCTGTAATCCATGTGCATATCATATCTCATCAATCCGTGCAGCCCATCTGTCCACACAAGAATCAAAATGATTGTCGGAATAACCGCAATCCACATTATTTTTCTGCTGCGTACCCACCTGTCATATCCGGTAAACTCCATGCACATTGCAAGCAAAGTAAGAGGAGAATAACAATAGGCAAAATACTGTACATTTGCCCAAAATAGCTTAGTGCCAAAATCTACACTTGCCATTTCAAGAGCATTTCCCGAAGACCATATAGTTACAACAAACATGCTTAGTATAAAGCTTAAAGCACCCTTTGAGTTCCTCCGTTTCAGCATTACAAATATTCCCAGGGACAATGAAATAAATGCAGATACAATAAGGGGCCATATATATGGTATATATTGTATCTGCATCATCCTTCACCTCATCACTTCGGTTCTTTTATACTATTATGAACTTTTGACTGTAACAAATCAAGTGTTGCAATATTTGTCTACACAAATTTCAAGGATACTTCTCCAAGTTCCGAGAATACTACCCGGAAGTCATCTCCTGCTTCTCCGGCAAGAGCAGCTGCCAGGGAACCGGATAGGACTACTTCTCCTTTTTTGAGTGCTACTCCATACTCCCACAGCTTATTTATAAGCCATGCTACAGAAATGGCAGGATCTCCGAGTACATCGGCACCAACTCCGGTTAAGACTTTTTCCCCGTTCTTATATATAACCATTGATACTGTTTTCAGATCGATGTTATTGGGATCAACCTTTTTATCTCCTATTACATACATTATTGAAGATGCATTATCGGCAATTGTATCCACTATATTTATTTTCCAGTCTTTGATTCTGCTGTCCACAACTTCAATTGAAGCTAATACATAGTCTGTGGCTTCCATAACATCTTTTGCGGTTACATTTGGCCCCTGCATATCTTTTTTAAGTACAAAGGCGATTTCACCCTCAACCTTTGGACTAATGCACTTGCTTCTCTCCAATGTACCCTCTTTTACTTCCATAAAGTCAAACAGTTCTCCGTAATCCGGCTGATCCACCCCAACAAATTGCTGCATAGCAATGGAAGTAAGTCCGATTTTTTTGCCTGTTATCTTATAGCCTGAAGTTAAAAGCTCATTATTATTTATAAGCTGTATTTCATAAGCATCCTTGATTCCAAATTCCGGATATGTTCCTGATATAGGATTGATCGGGGTGCATGTCTCTTGAGCTTCCTTCAAGGCCGATGCTACCTTCCGGTATAAATCCATTTTGTTCGTCTCCATAAAAAATCCTCCTCAAGATATTATCTTCATCCTTTGATTTGCTTGACGCAGTCCCTGTATGCGTTTACAAGTATGCTGGTGTCCAAACCATATGTTACAGCATCAAATCCATCATTAAGGTATTTCTTTGCTAAATCTATTGAGCCACTGAATATAAATGAGAACTTCCCGGCATCCTTACAGACTTTCAATATACGATCAATTGCCGATACAAGTATCGGATTGGCAAATTGCATTGGTATGCCAAGGGCTATGGACAAATCATAAGGTCCTACGAAAATTCCGTCCACACCTTCAATGGAAACGATCTCTTCAATATTGTCAAGACATCCCTTAGTCTCACATTGAGGTATTATCAGCGTTTCATTATTGGCTAATCTGAAATACTCCTCCATATTTTCTGCTGCATGTTCAACGAATCCATATCCTCCGCACCTTGTGGGAGCAAAACCGCGGCGGCCAACAGGATAGTATTTGCCATATTCCACCAGACTTTTTACCTGCTCCACTGTTTCTATGTTGGGAATAATCAGTCCCATTGCACCGACATCAAGCATTTTCAGTACAGAAGCACGGGAATGATCTTTAACTCTTACAAAGGGTTCGATATTTCGAAGCTCTGCGGCACGTATAAAATCCATAGCGCTTTCCACATCGAAGGGTCCATGCTCTGTGTCAATTATTACGAAGTCCATCCCCGTCAAGCCAATGCATTCCATCGCGGTAGCGCTGCCAAGTTCAAAGAATGTTCCTAGTACAGGCAGCCCTTTTCCCATTTTTCTTTTCATTTCGTTTTTCATTGCTTATCTCCTCGCTATCTGATAATTTTCTACCATAAAATCTAAATAATACTGCATTGATCGAAATATTTATCAAACCTGTTCCAATTAGCTTAATATATATCTTTAAATGTTCCCCCTATATTATAATACATTGAAAACATGGCGAAATTCAACTGTCAATCTTCTTTTTATTTTCGAACAAAAAAAGAAGCTGCTTCTCAAAAAAACAACTCTTTTCACAAGCCGCAAGAAGCAGTAAAGCACTGGCACTACTCTAAACCAGCTGTCTTTTCGCCAAATCAGCAAAGACTCCTTCTTTCGCCATTAGTTCCATGTAGGTTCCGCGTTCCACTATTTTCCCCCGGTCCATTACTAAAATTTTATTGCAGTTCATAATAGTGCTTAGACGGTGAGCAATGACTACTCTTGTCGCTTGCAACTTATCCAGGCTTTGGCTGACAATTGCCTGGGTCCTGTTGTCCAGAGCGCTGGTGGCCTCGTCGAAGAAAACTATCCTCGGTTTGTTGACAATAGCCCTGGCAATCATTAAGCGCTGTTTCTGCCCACCGGAGATAGTGCCGGCCCCCTCGCTGATTATCGTAAACATCCCCATGGGCATTTCCTTTATATCTTCTTCGATTCCTGCCATCCTGGCTGCTTCCCAAGCATCTTCAATAGTCAATCGATGATTTGTACCAATAATGTTACTTAGAATGTTGCCAGTCATAAGTTGACCGTTTTGCAACACTACACCCAGCTGCCGACGCACAGCCCGGATATCCACTTTGGAAAGATCCTGCCCATCATAATAAATTTCCCCGGTCTCCGGTTTTTCAAAACCCAGGAGGATTCGAAACAATGTGGATTTTCCGCTGCCGGAAGTGCCCACCAGGGCGATATAGTCCCCTTCCTTAATTTCTAAGGAAACATCCTGCAAGACCAAAGGCCCCTCTGCCTGGTAACGGAAAGAGACATGGCTGACTTCAATTGAACCGGTCAAAATCCGGGGATTATTCTTGCTTGTATCATCTTCAGGCAGGGTTTCTAAAATGGGTCTGACCCTTTGATACAGGGGAATAATCAGGTTAGCACCAATTAAGGCGTCGGACAGGGCAACCATAGATATTATAAAGGTAGTAAAGGCTGAATAAAAGCCAATAAACTGACCTGCAGGCATCGGGTCAGCCATGGAAATCAGAGCATAGAATATAATCATGCTGGAGAGTACAGGAAAAATGGTATTAAAAACCTTTAAGATGTTTGTCACACTTTTCCCCCGGAAAGCCAGCTTCCGCTGTCGGTGAAACTCCCGGGCCCAGCGACCAAAAGCTCTCTTCTCTGCTCCGGCTATCCGGAACTTAATCACTCCACCAATCAATTGCAGCATCATGCCGGAAATGTAGTTGGAAACCTCTAAGATTTGACGCTCTAAACTCACCTTGCGGAAACCCAGATATCCAATGATCAGAACAGCTAAAACAACCAGCGCCGCGGCTATCCAGGCCAGCCGAGCATCATAATAGAATAGCAGAACAAAAGTGAATACCGAAAAAATACCGGAAAGTATTGTATTAAGCGTTATTCCTGAAAGAATCATCCGAATCTGACTGACCCCCATAGCCCGCATCGCTAATTCTCCTGCCGAATACTGTTTGAAAAAGGGCACCGGTAGACTAAGCAACCGATTCCAGACTGCCGCCTGCAGGGAGCCGTCCATTTTCCCCTCGATACGCATCGTTGCTATGGAACTGGTCAGTTGGAATAACATTGCAGCAAGAGCACTGACCCCCAGAATTAAGGCAATTTGCAGGAGAGCACTCTTTTCTCCTTCGGGAATAATACTATCGAAGACTATTCCTGTGGCCAAGGGAATTGCCGTACTCAAAAGCCCTCCCAGAATACCCATTAACACAATGACTAATAAATCCCTTTTCCAGCAGCTTTGAAAGCCAAAAAGCAGAAGATCAGACAGTTTGATTTCTTTAGGACTAAAGGATCGAAAGAAAACAAACCCCCATCTTTTGATTTGAGCAGCCGTTTCCCTGTCTACCTTTTTTGATTTATGTAATACGGGGTCGTGAAGGATATAAGTGTCAGGCGAAGCGGGGATTAGAGCAACAGGTCTGTCATCTTCTTCCATAAACCCCAGAATCGGACCGCTGTCCTCCTTATACCATTCACCGTTCAAAGCCACTTCTCTGGTCCGGATATGAGAGGCACGAGCAATTGCGTCCAGGGTAAAATCTGTGGCATTATCACCGATGTCGCTGCTTCCATTACTATCTAAAGCAGGCGACACAATTTCGATTTGCATACTTTTCCCTACCAAACGGCAGGCGCTCAGCAGCGGATTATCATTTTCCCCTATCATTTCGCTTACTTTTTCCTCTTTATCCAAGGTAGCAAGGTCGGAAAGCATATTGCTAATCAGGCGTTTGTCGTTGTCATTCTTCTTTTGTATGCGGTTCATTTCAGCACGTTTCTGTTTCTGCCAGGATTCCGCGATAAGGCAGATAACCGGTCTTTGGTCATCTTCCTTGCCGTTGCAGGCTTTCTTTAGGTTTTCCAGCCAATGTGCAGTCAAGTGGGCTACTTCATAGGACATTTCCTCCGTCGGTAACTCTTTCAGCCGATTGACTCCCCGACGAGTCAAGCTGGAGCCTGGCGACCCAGTCGCCAACAAAGCCATTTTTTCCGGGACCTCCTCCGAGGTCAGACCAAATAGCAATTCACCTGCTCCGG
>JAQVFD010000063.1 GCA_028697435.1 Clostridiaceae bacterium | reverse complement strand
CACTCCGGGGTTCTGCAGCCCTACACTATTCAGCATACCTGACGGTGTCTCCGCTATTCTTGGCGTTTTATTGCCTTCCCTGGGTTCCAGAGTCAAGCCTTTTACAACAATTCCCCCAAGTCTGGAAAGATCGTAAAACTTAGCGTATTCCCTGCCAAAACCAAAGGTTCCTGAGGAAGTGAGTACAGGATTTTTCAGCTTTATACCTCCTATGTCCACATTCATATTAATCATCAAAATCCACCTCCTCAGCCGCAAATACGGGGCCGTCAGTGCAAACCTTTTTGTAATGCCATGTATCCCCTTCTTTTATCTTGCAGGCGCAGACCAGGCATGCACCAATTCCACAGCCCATTCTTTCCTCAACTGAGATAAAACATTTTACGTGGCTTTCCCCACACAGTTCTTTAACTCTTTTCAGCATTGCTTTAGGACCACAAGCATATATAACATCATATTTCGTTATATCCTTTATCATATCCGTAACATAGCCCTTGCTGCCTACGCTTCCATCTTCTGTTGCAATACAAGTCTCTTTACAAACTGAAGCGAACTCATCAACCATAAAGGTATCATGTCGAAAACCCAAATAGGCATCACAATTCTTAAGGCTGCATGCAAGCTCCAATAATGGTGCAATGCCGATTCCTCCTCCTATTACAGCACATCTTTCCTCATTAAACAAACTAAAACCATTGCCAAGAGGTCCCATAACATCTATGTATTCTCCCTGCTTAAGGGCTGCCATTTCTATAGTACCCTTCCCGATACATTGGTAAATAAGCGAAATGCTGCCTGTATCCCTGTGAATCCTGCTAATGCTTATTGGCCTTCTTAGTAGGGGTTCAACAGCTTTCTTCACTCTAATATGAAGGAACTGCCCCGGTATAGCTTCGCGAACTATTTCAGGACACTCTATCCTCATCTCAAATATGTCGCTGCAAAGCTTTCTGTTATCAATAATTTTGCACATATGCTGCATATATCCTTCAACTCCTACCACGCGATTTTTCCTGTCTTGGCAAGCTCATTGTTTATGTCTTCACTCATTGCTATTGCCGCTTCCCTGGCTGCCTGTCCGAATTCCCTTTCGCTGAACCTTTCCCTGTATGCTTCGTTCATATAGGCTGCAATAATGCCTCTTGAGGAATTAATTACCGCTCCAAGTCCGTCATCATTAAAGCATACTGCTGCATCTTCTGCTGTGCCGCCCTGAGCTCCATATCCGGGAACCAGGAAATAAACCATTTTCATCAGTTCTCTCAATCTTATTCCTTCATTCTTAAAGGTTGCCCCTACTACAGCTCCAACTGAGCTATAACCATATTTGCCCGTTAGTCCTTCCCCCAGCCTTACTACCAGTTCCGCCACATGTTCATAGATTTTCTTTCCTCCGGACTCCAGATCCTGTATATCTTTGGAAGATTTATTTGAGGTCTTAACCAGCACATAAATCCCCTTGCCGTTCTTATCACAGTTCTTTACAAAAGGGGTCATTGAATCGGTGCCTAAATATGGATTTATGGTTATGCAGTCTATTTCCGCCGTTTCCTTATTATCCCCAAGATAAAAATCAGAGTAAGCCTCTGCCGTAGAACCAATGTCTCCTCTTTTCACATCTCCTATAACCAGTAGGCCCTTAGATTTTGCATATCTGCAGGTTCTTATAAAACATTCAAAGCCCGCAGCCCCATATTGCTCATAAAAGGCAATCTGAGGCTTTACAGCGGGAACAATATCATATATATTGTCTATTATCTCTTTATTAAATCTAAAAAATGCTTCGGCAGTTATAGAAGCACCGTTGCCTTCCGGCATAGATTCTTTGACGCCCTCCGTAATATGCTTTGGAATATATTGCAGTCTTGGATCCAAGCCCACTATGGTATGATTCCTGCATTTTATTATCTTATCTATAAGCCTGTCTGTATACATAAAATCCCTCCTAAAGATAAATTATTGGTTCTCGTATACTACATTTCCACCGACTATTGTATATACAATGTCTCCCTTGTAAGCTCTACCATGAAAGGGAGTATTTTTCCCCTTTGATAATAAATCCTCCCGATTAACAGTTATTTCTCTTGCTGTATCAACTATCACTATGTCTGCAGCACTGCCTGCTCTTATTATCCCTGCATTTAGTTTTAATATTTTTGCCGGATTTCTGCTCATCTTTTCACTCAAATCCTTTAATGAAAGTATTCCCGACTCCACCAACTCAGTATAACAGACTGAAAATGCAGTCTCTATACCTGATATACCGGAAGCAGAGCTATAGAAATCCTCACTTTTTTCGTTTTTGTGATGAGGCGCATGGTCAGTGGCTATCACATCAATAGTGCCGTCTTTCAATGCTTGCTTTAAAGCCTTAACATCTACGGCAGTCCTCAGGGGAGGATTTACCTTGCAATCGGTAAATCCAGCCGTTATTATGTCCTCAGTCAACCCTATATGATGGGGCATCACTTCGCAAGTGACCTTGATCCCTTTCTTCTTTGCCGCCCTTATCATTTCTGCAGACCCGGCAGTACTTATATGAGCTATATGTATCCGAGAATCAGTTGCTTCTGCTATCATAATATCCCGCATCACATTAAGCTCTTCTGACAAGGGATGTATTCCGCGAATACCCAACTGCTCCGATTTCCTGCCCAGGTTTATCGCTCCCCCCGCAGCCAAGCTCATTTCCTCACAATGGTCTATTATAAGATAATCCTTAGCCTTGGCAGTAAGCAGTACCTCCATCAAAAATGCCGCGGTCATCACCGGCTTTCCGTCATCTGAGAATGCAATTGCTCCCATGTTGGTCAGCTTATTCATATCCACAATTTCAGTACTTGTCTGTCCTTTGGATATGGCTGCAACAGAATACACCTTAACTGCCGCATCCTTCTCTGTGATATCCAAAAGCCGTGATAAAGAATCTTCATCATCAATCACCGGCTTGGTATTCGGCATGCAGCAGAGAGTAGTATATCCGCCCCTTGCAGCGGCTCTGGTTCCCGAATATACAGTTTCTTTATACTCAAAACCGGGTTCACGCAGGTGTGTATGCATATCAATGAACCCGGGAAGCAATTTAAGTCCCGCTGCGTCTATCACCCTATCGGCATTTTTCTTAATTGCAGGTTCTATCAGTTTTATTATCCCGCTCTCAATATATATATCATAAATTCCTTCATAATTATTTTCTGAATCTATTATGCTGCAGTGCTTAATTAGCAGACTCATTAAACTACCTCCGTTTCTTAATTATCAAGAAAAAAGAGCAGCAAAGGTATACTACTCTTGTTCTCCTAACAAAACTCCATCCATATTGTCCTCTTCTCTGACATTGACTATAACTATTTCGCTTCTTGAGGTAGGAACATTTTTGCCTACATAGTCGGCTCTTATAGGAAGCTCTCTGTGTCCCCGGTCTACAAGCACAGCCAGTTGAATATTCAGGGGTCTTCCTATTTCTACGATAGCATCCATTGCCGCCCGTACAGTCCTTCCGGTATACAGGACATCATCAACAAGTATAACTTTCTTTCCGTTGATGTCAAAGCAAATATCAGTCAAACTTTCCCGGGGCACATCCTTCATGTCTTTAATATCGTCCCTATGGCTTGTTATATCAAGGGTACCTACGGGAAGCACATTGCCCTCTATATTTCTGATTTTCTCACTAAGTCTTTTGGCGAGAGTGACTCCCCTTGTTTTAATTCCAAGCAGAACCAAATCTTCTACTCCCCTGTTTCTTTCTATTATTTCGTGAGATATTCTGGTAAGTGCTCTGTCTAATGCCTTTTCGTCCATTATCTCAGTCTTGACCCTCATAATAATTCCTCCATAACATCTTCTCAGATGCGAAAAATCTGCCCTGAGGCAGATTAAAGGTGCATCATTTGAATCCTTCCATGCCTCACCGGACAAGTTTAAAGGTATCTTTAATAAATTTTACCATAGCATATATAATTTGTCTATAAACTTCTATTTCTCAAAAGTCTTAATACTTTTTCAAAATATTCCGGAATGGGAGCTTCAAATTCTACATATTCCTTTTTTACCGGATGAATAAAACCCAATACCCTTGCATGAAGCAGCTGTCCTTTTGTGTCAAACTTCTGTTTATTAAAGCCATATACCGTATCCCCCACTACAGGATGCCCCAGATATGCCATATGGACTCTTATCTGATGGGTTCTGCCCGTCTCAAGCGCAGCTTCAATCAATGTATGCTTCTCAAATCTCTCAAGCACTCTGTATTGAGTAACTGCCTTTTTCCCGTTATCGCCTACAACAGCCATCTGTTTTCTGTTCTTCGGATTCCTTCCTATAAGGGTTTCTATTCTTCCGGTGTCGCTTGTCAACCTGCCTTCAAGAAGCGCTGTGTATTTTCTGGTTATTGAATGTTCTTTAAGCTGTCCTGACAAGGATAGATGCGCTTCATTGTTCTTTGCAACCACTATAATGCCTGAAGTATCCTTATCAATTCTATGCACTATTCCCGGTCTCATTACCCCGTTTATTCCGGTAAAGCTGTTATAATCGGACAGACTTCCGCAATGGGAAAGCACGGCATTCACGAGAGTACCGGAGTAATTGCCATGAGCAGGATGCACCACCATTCCCTGAGGCTTGTTGATTATTATTATATCTTTATCTTCATATATAATATCCAGATCTATTTTCTCAGGCTCCACTTCCAAAGGCACCGGATCAGGAATAACAGCTTCCACCCGATCCCCTTCTCTAAGCTTAAGCCCGGGTTTTGCAGCCTTTCCGTTTATTTTGCAGTGTCCTTCTTCAATAAGCTTCTGCATATAAGTCCTGGAATAGCCTTCCACTCTTTCCGACGGGAAACTGTCGAGCCTTTCACCCTCTGCTTCCGGACTTACTATGTATTCTCTTACCTCCATACATCAACACCTCGCATCCCCATGCCCCGCACCCCCGTAACCCCGTAACCCCGTAACCCCGTACCTATATACTTATATCTTTGTTAAATACCAAAAGAAGGCTTAGCAGTATAGCGCCTACTACTATTGCCGAATCCGCAAGATTAAAAACCGGCGGAAATATTGTAAAGGATAGATAGTCTATTACATATCCAAGCCTGATTCTGTCAATCAGATTGCCTATAGCCCCACCAAGAATAAGAGACAGGCATACCGTAACCGGAATGCTCTTAAAACGGAACTTATAGATCATAAATGCCATCACCACAGATATGATGCAGTTTGTGACAATAAAAAACATAACCTTATTCTTAAACATTCCAAAAGCTATTCCGTAGTTCTCTACATATACAAGGTTAAAAAAATTCTTTACTACAGTAATAGGTCCGGAAGCCAGGGCTTTAGTCAGTATGTTCTTAATAATCTGGTCAAAAGCGACAACCGCTGCTGCTATGAGAACAGGATACAATGGAATTCCCCCCTTAATTACAAATAAATACAACAGTTATTATAGCATATAACACTATTTCATTCCAACTGCTTCCTGTACTGATCATTACTTATCTGCTCGACATCCTCAACGTATCCTACGGATTCATCCTCCCCAAACTCATTATCCGACATTCTTACATTATATTCATTTACCGATTCCCAAGTATCCTCCCCATCAAACTGAACACTGTCCTTAACCGAATTATCTGTAAAAGATCTTCCGAAGGGCGGATAAAGTACTTGCTCTTCAATGGGTCTTCCCTTTTCTTCATTCTGTACTTTGTCACCGACTTCTTTTTCACAGTTGATGCACAATCGGGAATATGGTCTGACGTCCAGTCTGCCTTTATCTATTTCATTATGGCAAATTTCACACAGACCGTAGGTCCCTTCGTTTATCTTATTCAAGGCAACCTGAATCTCACTTAGCAGGAATTTATCCCTTGTCCTGAAGGAAACATTCTTTTCCGCTTCAAAGGTCTCATTTCCTAAATCCCCGGGATGATTATCATAGGATGAAAGCTCACCGGTCAGATCTCTTATGGAAATTCCATGCCCCATCCTTTCATCTTCAAGTGAATCCTCTCTCTTTTCTTTCTCTTCATACAATAGCTTCTTAAAGTGCTTAACTTCATTCTTGTCCATACTGACTGCCTCCTTTTTATAGATGATCCTGGACTATCTTAACTATTTCCGCTATAAATCCGCCTATAATGGGAAGATTCAAGAGCACAGATTGCCTGAGCATATAGATTACAACTGCTCCAAGTATGGTAAAGCCTACCGCTGTTCCAAAGCCTCTGGCAACTCCTCCTATAAAATTGCTCAGCAGGAGTGTTTTCGGCTTGCTCATAATACTGACATACTCTCCAAGCTTGGCTTTTTCCAGCATAAGCGCTATTTTCTCCACTCTGCCTTCCAGTTCTTTTATTTCAGTATTATCAATATCCATACATGTACCTCCTGAAGCAAAAATTAAAGCCATGAATCACTTCATGACTTTATATTATCAACATTTGTATATAAATATTCATTTGCTGCGGGTGTCCAAGAAGCACTCCTTAGTCGAATTAAGCCTTTCGGCTATTGCTTTGAAATCCTTCAGATTCAAAGACTGCTCCCCATCGGAAAGGGCATTATCAGGGCATGGATGCACTTCAATCATTACTCCGTCAGCCCCTGCTGCCATAGATGCCAGAGACATGGGTAGTATTAAATCCCTTCTCCCTGTTCCATGACTTGGATCAACTATGACCGGAAGCTTGCAAAGCTCTTTAAGGATTGGTACCGCTGTTATATCAAGAGTGTTCCTTGTATAGTTTTCAAAGGTTCTTATACCTCTTTCGCAAAGGACGATATTGTCATTGCCTTCAATGGCAATATATTCGGCAGCCATAAGAAAGTCTTCAATAGTTGCTGCCATCCCCCTTTTCAAAAGTACAGGCTTGTCATACTTACCCACTTCTTTTAAGAGCGGAAAATTCTGCATATTTCTTGAGCCAATCTGAAACATGTCTACATATTGATAAACAAGTTTCACGTCTCTTGGATCAATAACTTCAGACACTACAGGAAGACCGGTTTTATCCGAAACACACTTCAGATATTTCAGTCCTTCCTCCTTCAATCCCTGAAAAGAATATGGGGAAGTGCGGGGCTTATAAGCTCCGCCTCGAAGAATCGCAGCACCGTTTTCTTTAACCCACAGTGCAATATCAAGTATCATATCCATATCTTCCACTGAACAAGGTCCTGCAATAATAGTAAAATCTCCATCCCCGACGGGAATTCCTTTCACTTTTACTACTTTTCTTTTGCTGTTCTCTTTGGCTATGTATTTTAACTCCATAATATGTCCTTTATATATCTTTCAAGGTTGCATTAAGCGCTTCAAGCTCAGACTCCAATAGTGTCCTGAACCTGGTCTTAAAGACCTGAACTTCCTTCTTCAATTCTTCAAAATCCTTATTGATATTAATAACGCTGCTGTTGGCATCTTCAATTATTTTTCTGGCTTGCTCCTCTGCTTCCTTAATAATCATTTCTGATTTTTTCCTTGAATTTGCTACTATATCCTCAGCAGTTGTCTGTGCTATCAGAAGAGTGCTCTGAAGTGATTTTTCCATACTGTTATAGCTTTCTATACGCTCATTGTCAATAGAAATTCTATCCTTAAGCTCACCGTTCTCTCTGTATATCCGCTCATAATCCGCTGTGAGCTTATCCAGAAATTCATCAACTTCATCTTCCTTATAACCTTTAAAGCCTTTTTTAAACTCCTTATTTCTAATATCCATCGGAGTTATCATATTCCTTCAACCTCCATCACAGGTATTTCTTAATAACAACTCTTGTTCTGTCTTATTCTGTTGAATCGTCAACTTCTTCTATCATTATCCTTTATACAGCCGCCTATTACAGGAAGGTATATATCAGAGTAAGCAGCAATGGTTTAGCTATGTAATAAAGAAATAACAATGATATTATCGGTGAAAAATCAATCATCCCCGTATTGAGTCCAAACTTTTCGGTAAGCCTCCGAAAAGGTTCAAGTATCGGGTCGGTCAACTGATATAACAATACAATTAACTTATTATTAGGGTTAAAATTAAACCAAGACAATAAAACTCTGACTAATATCATAAAATTGAGAAAATCAATAAAATATGATAAAGTTGATGCCAAAACAAATTTCATCTAACCACTCGCATTCTTCAATTATTTAAGCCAACTGAAAATTCCGTCCAAATCAAAATTCTCATCACCTATAGAGCTCTTTATATTGCCCAGTACGTCTACATTAGAGGGAGCCACCAGCACTATGCCGTTAGAAACTTTCTGAATAGTGCCATCCAGTGCATATACCGCACCACTGATAAAGTCTACCATTCTTTTGGCAACTTCCTTATCCATATCTTCAAAATTAATTATAACAGGTTTTTTACTTCTAAGGTCATCACATATGGATTGAACCTCGTCATAGGAAGAAGGCTCTACCAGAACAACCTTCATCGGTGAAGTTGCAGTATGTATGTTTACTACATTGCTCTTTCTGTGGGAACTTGTAGTTACCGCTTCTATCTGCGGTTTTGATACTTCAACCTCCTCATGCTCTTCTTCTGCTGCTTCTCCTATTCCCATGAAATAAAGTACTTTGTTTAAAATATTGGACTCCATTAATATACCCCCTTATAATAAATCATAATTCCTTGCTCCGAAAATACCTGTCCCAATCCTTACCATATTGGAACCTTCTTCAATTGCAATCACATAATCATTGGTCATACCCATGGATAAATATTTCATTTCTACATTTGGAATACCAGCTGCTGCCAGCGTATCATATTTTTCCTTCAAGCGTCTGAATACAGGTCTTGCCTGCTCAGTATCCTCGTAATAAGGGGCAATGGTCATCAGCCCCTTTACTCTAATACCCGGAAACCGGGATAACTGTTCTGCAAAACTGTCAATCTCTTCATATTCTATACCGAATTTGGTCTCTTCCTGTGCCACATTGACTTGCATAAGCACATCTTTTTGAATACCGGCCTTCCCGGCCCTTTTACTTATTTCCTCTGCCAGACCTATACTATCAACAGAATGAATAAGTGCTACTTTATCTATTATATATTTTACCTTATTGGTTTGTAAATGCCCTATCAAGTGCCAATTCACATTTTTTTCAATTTTTTCATATTTTGCCATTATTTCTTGTACCTTATTCTCACCGATATTTCTTATCCCGTTATTTATTGCATAATTAATACGGTCGGTATCTACGGTTTTAGTAACCGCTATTACCGTTATATTATCGGGATCCTTGCCTTTCTTAACGCAAATATCGCTTATATGTCTCGATATGGCAATAATATTATCTTTGATTTCCTGCAAAGTTACTCTCCTCCTATAATCTATCGGTCAAAACCTGGTTCTCCTTAACCCTTTCTGTTGTAGTAATTACTTCATCAAATATTTTTATTGTTT
>JAQVFD010000062.1 GCA_028697435.1 Clostridiaceae bacterium | reverse complement strand
ATTAGGTTCCCCTTTGAACTTGTATGCTCCATGGCTGGTGCCTATTGCTATTGCAAGAGAGTCGACCCCTGTTCTTTCTACAAATTCAACAGCTTGGTCAGGGTCGGTATATGTATCATCCTTAGCGCTGACATTGACAGCATCCTCAACCCCTGCAAGTTTGCCTAACTCTGCCTCTACTACTATTCCTCTTTCATGGGCATATTCAACAACTCTTTTTGTGACTGCTATGTTTTCCTCAAAGGGATGCTTTGAGCCGTCAATCATAACGGATGTAAATCCTCCGTCTATGCAAGACTTACATATTTCGAAGTCTTCTCCATGATCAAGATGCAGACAGATTGGAAGACCGGTGTCTTCAACTGCCGCTTCAACCAGCTTCATTAAATAAACATGCTTAGCATATTTTCTCGCACCTGCAGAAACCTGCAGTATTAGTGGTGCATTTTCCTCCTTAGCGGCATCAACAATCCCTTGTATAATTTCCATATTGTTTACATTGAAAGCTCCTACAGCATATTGACCTTCATATGCTTTCTTAAACATTTCCTTTGATGTGACCAATGCCATGATATTACCTCCTTCTGCAAATTGTATTGTAATAAATATAGTATACCATAAATAAAAGCAATAATTAGAGCATTTCTATAATTTTTAGTTCAGGGTTCATGCTGAGATCAATTATTGTACCATTATATTTAATAAGAGGACGGGAAACTCTGTTGGAATTGATATACACTATCTCACCTATTGTACCGTCACTCAGCTTAATCACAGTTCCTATATAATAGCTTGATATACGCCTAAGAAAAGTAAGCATTATTCCGGCATCACACTTTGTTAAATACTCACTTTCATACATTTCCAGCACGTCAAAAGGCGTCTGCCGTTTCTTATATACCCGGTTTGAAGTCATAGCATCATAGGTATCAACAACAGCCAATATCTTTGCATAGTAGTTAATCCTTTCCGATTTAAATCCAAAGGGATAACCGGAGCCGTCTTCTCTCTCATGATGCATCAAAACTCCTAAGGCAACATCCTTACTGATCTCCTTATTATCTTCCAGCATCTTATAACCGATAACAGGGTGCTCTTTTATTTTTTCAAATTCTTCTTCGGTAAGTTTATCAGGCTTATTGAGTATATCCGGAGATATTTTTGATTTACCTATATCGTGAAGTATTCCGCAATGTGACAGTTGTTCAATGTGTTTATGTCCCAGGTTCAGCCAGGAGCCCAAAAGAGAACATAAAAGTGATACATTCAAGCTATGGGTGTATGTGTATTCATTAATTGATCTGACCTTACTGAGGCATGTGACCAAATCGTTTATCGTGTCGAAATTGCTGCTTAAACTCCTAGATACTTCAGTTATACGTTCCATTTCCAATGTCTTTCCACAACTTATATCCCATATTACTTCTTTGAAATCCTCTAAATTGTTATTGTATTGAGCCTCAATGACAGCATGTTTCTTTTCTTTGAATTCATAATTTTTATATATCTTAACAAAATTTAAACCCAGCTTTAAAAGCTTGGTGATGGAGTATTCGTCTAATATGGAGTTTTGATAAAGTACCACTGCGCCATAGTCGTTTACGATATCGGAAGCTAATACCATGCCCGGCTCACAATCAGAAGTTCTCATTATTCTTATCTCCGCCATTATACCACCTACCCATTATAAATATAATTAGTAGAATATTCCTATTAATTATGATTATATATTAAATCAGAATAATGTAAAGATTTAAATATTTTGCTTGAAAAATGCTATAAAAAAACACTAATGATCAATGTTGCTGAATATGATTGATACTTTGTAAAAATCTTGTGGAAGCGTCTGGAATTAGCTTGTTACAATGTTGTATTAATATTTAAAGAGGAATTTATTATGTTTTGTAGAATACATTCAATATTTAGTAATCAAATATGTTTTGAGCCGAACATATGATATGTGGGTGAAAGAAATGCTTACTCTAAATAACAAAAAGGATAACCTCATATTAAAAGACATTACAAAGGAAGACTTGAAAGATGTCTTAAACCTATACAACCAGAATGATGAGAACATTTATGCAACCGGCATAGACAGAATGATGTCCTTGAGGGATATAAATGAAAAATATTTAGAAGTTCTTGTTAACAGCCACGAATTTTTTATTGGGATTTTTTTAGATAAATATAATGGCTTGCAACTGGTTGGAGTTATAAAGGGAAGGATTGACTATGAAAACAGTGAAGAAGCATGGATATCTTCAATTCTTGTAGATAACAGGCATCAGAGGTTAGGAATAGGAACAAAGGCTGCTGAAGCAATAATTGAAATGCTGAATAAGAGCTATGATGTTAAAAGGTTTTATATAGGAATAATTGCCGGAAACCATATTGGAAGGTGTTTTTGGCAAAAGCTTGAATTCAGCTACTTCAGAACTATAGAACAATATATAAAGCTGAAGACTCTTGCAGAGGATTTTATTATATTGAAGAAGGAGATTTCATAATTTATTCTTCAGGCTTGACATTACTTTTTTCACATAGTTCTGAGTTTCTTCGTAGGGCGGTATTCCGCCGTACTTTTTAACAGCGTTTGGACCTGCATTGTATGCCGCAAGAGCAAGCTCCAGGTTGCCGCCAAATTCTGTCAGCATATCCTTAAGGTATCTGACGCCTCCATTTATATTTTCCCGTGGGTCAAAAGCGTTAACTACTCCCAAGGCTTTTGCAGTTTCCGGCATAAGCTGCATAAGACCCATTGCTCCCGCTTTTGATACGGCATTTGGGTTAAATCCGGATTCTGCCCGCATAACGGCAGTTATTATAATACTGCTGATATTATATTTTTTTGAGGCGGCTTCAATTAAGAGACTATAGTCTCTGCTTTCATTATTCTGAACATCTTCAAGTATGTTCTCAAAGATTGGAGGATTATCTTTAATTATCTTGACATAAGGCGGAAGCTGACTCTGTATTTCCAAAAGCTTTTGACGCAGGATACCGGATAAAATGGAAGACAATACTATCACCTCCTGATAGTTTTATTTTAGTACAGATAGTATGCCATAGCAATAAAAACAGACAAGATAAAGACTTTGTTAATTTATTGTCGATTTTATGCTTTTTATATTGTATAATTAGAATATATATTATATAGGCATTTTATCATAACCGTAATCTTAAGGAGGTTAATATATGAAAATATGTGAGGTTAAGCTGATATTGAATGCGGAAGTGCTATGCGGAGAAGAACTCTTGGAAAACGAGGTTTCATATGCTTTCGGATCTGACCTTATGAGTGACGTATTAGCTTTTGTAAAGGGTAAAACTCTGCTCCTCACCGGGCTTACCAACCAGCAGGTGGTAAGGACTGCAGAAATGGCAGATCTAAGCGCTATAGTTTTTGTCAGGGGGAAAAAACCCGGGGAGGATATAATCGATTTAGCTACTGAGAAAGAGATTGCTCTATTGTTAACCAGGGATACAATGTACACTGCTTCGGGCAAGCTATACGGCAACGGCCTTGAAGGAGTAACGATTGATTTATGATTATGATTTTGGCTATATATTTGGAGGAATTATCTAATGGAAGATATTAAATATGTATTTGAAGTTGAAAAAGATGATTTTGTCAGAGCAGGAGAAACATCAAGTAAAATAAAGAAAACTCTGAGAGAGTTGGGTATCGACTCAAGTATAATCAGAAAGATATCTATAGCAACTTACGAAGCGGAAATGAATATAGTAATTCATTCCCTTGGAGGACAGATAGTGTTGGAGATTACTCCCGGAACCATAAAAATTACTGCCAGTGACAGGGGCCCGGGGATAGCTGATGTGGAACTGGCAATGAAGGAAGGCTATTCAACGGCTAGTGACAGAGTAAGAGAAATGGGTTTTGGAGCCGGTATGGGATTGCCGAATATGAAAAAATGCTCAGACAGATTTTGTGTGACATCTTCAGAAGGGAAAGGGACTTATATAGTCATCGAAGTAGATTTGAAAGCGGGTGAATGATATGAATGAGAAGTACTTCCATTCGGTTGTACTTAATGAGGATAGATGTGTAGGTTGTACAAGTTGTTTAAAGGTATGTCCCACTGAAGCCATAAGGCTGAAAGAGGGGAAAGCTCGTATAATAGGCGAAAAATGTATTGACTGCGGCGAGTGCATAAGGATATGCCCAAATCATGCCAAAAGTGCTGTCACAGATAATATAGGAATACTGAAGAAATACAAATATACTATTGCTATACCGTCCTTAGTGCTTTATGGGCAATTTCGAAGCAATGTCGGAATCAATGAAATGCTTACGGCAGTAAAGAAAGTGGGATTTGATGAAGTCTATGAGGCTTCCATTGGGACAGAGATTATAACTAATGTGGTAAAAAACCACATGCTCAAGGATAATAAAATTAAACGCCCGATAATTAATTCTACATGTCCTGCTACTCTCAGGCTGATACAGATTAGATTTCCTGAATTGCTGCCAAATATAGCAGATATTGAAACACCTATCGAGATAGCAGCCCGCTTAGCTAAGGTTGAGACTGCCAAGAAGACAGGATTCTCAATGGATGAGATAGGAGTGGTTTTTATTTCTCCGTGTACAGCGAGAATGACAAGTTCCAGAAATCCATTGGGGATAGAAAAGTCCTATATTGATGGGGTATTGTCGATGAAGGATGTATATGGAATGATGCTAAGAAATCTGAACAACGATAAAGTAGATGTTATGACAAGGAGTACAAAGGAATCGCTTTTATGGCCAATTACAGGTGGTCAGGGAGAACCCTTAGGAATAGAAAACTACCTTGCCGTTGACGGGATTAATGAAGTTATTAAGGTGCTGGAAGAAATTGAAATGGATAAACTTGACGGCTTAGAGTTTTTTGAAGGTATGGCTTGTGTAGGAGGCTGTGTGGGTGGACCTCTTACCATTGAGAACCCGTTTATTGCCAGAAGCCGTATGAAGGCACTTTCAAAAGGGCTTCCAAACTCAGCAGCCGGCGAAGAAGAGATAAAAGCACAAATAGAGATGTATAAGGAAGGTTTTATCAGGTTGACCGAACCAATTGAACCAAGAGCTGTAATGCGTCTGGATGATGATATTTCCAAATCCATAAAGAAGATGGAAATGATAAAGGAAATGTTAAAAGACTTGCCGGGAATAGATTGCGGTGTCTGCGGGGCTCCAACCTGCAAGGCGTTTGCTGAAGATATAGTTAAAGGTAATAACCGGGATGAAGTTTGCATGGTCAAGTCGATGAAAAGCTTTAATAATGGAAAAGCATAATTATAGGGAGGGTTAACATGTTAGTAAAGGATGCAGGAGAAAAAATGGGGTTAAAGCTGTTAGCGGGAAAGACCGGGACCGACAGGGAGCTGACTGGAGTGTATATTTGCGACTTGTTAAGCTGGGTTATGGCCCATGGAAATAAAGGAGATGCATGGATTACCGTACAGACACATTCTAATATAATTGCAGTAGCAGCCTTGCTTGAATTGAGCTGCATTATTGTGCCCGAAGAAGTGGAGGTTGAGGAGGATACTCTCCAAAAGGCGGAAGATGAGGGAGTAGCTGTATACCAGTCAAGCATTAGTGCATATGGAATAGCAAAAGAACTTTACAAGATGGGAATTGAGTAATATGGAATTTGCGGTGGATTTTCACATACACTCTGCATTATCTCCATGCGGTGATGAGGATATGACACCATGCAATATAGTGAACATGGCTCTTTTGAAAGGGCTTGATATTATAGCAGTTACGGACCATAATTCCTGCGGCAATCTTCCGGCAGTTATGGAAGCGGCAAAAGAGAATGGATTGATGGTTATCCCCGGGCTGGAAGTTCAGACTAAGGAGGAAGTTCATATATTGTGCCTTTTCAAGAGAATGGAAGGTGCAATGAAATTTGCAGAGATTGTTTATAATTCCTTACCGGATATTGAGAATAATGAAGAAGTTTTCGGGCGACAACTGATTTTCAACAGTTCAGATGAAATAGTCGGAAAAGAACGCAGGCTGCTTTTGTCTTCTACAATACTTTCAGTCAGTGATGTATTCATATTGACCAGAGGACTTGGCGGAATATGTATACCTGCTCATGTAGACAGGCAGGGTTTCAGTATCATAACCAATCTTGGGTTTATTCCCCCGGACCTGAGAGTTAAAACGGTAGAAATATCAAAAAGAACCACTCCCGAAGCAGCTCTGAAAAAATATTCCTTTTTGAAAAAATTTAACTATATTGTTTCTTCGGACGCTCATTATCTTGAAGATATTAGCGAACGGGAATTTTTTATTGACCTGGATTATCTCAGTATAAGTGAACTATTCAATAAATTAGACGGGAAATGACAAAAAAACTTATAAAATAATATACCCTGAAACGATTATTCTATGCAGTTTTAGAAAAAACAAACGTGGGAAAAGAATAATACTCGAGTACTTATTAAAAATTTTTATAAATAATTGTTAAAAAAATATCTAATATGTGATACAATATTGTAGGACATAATTGATAAAATTATGTCAATAGGTTGTTTCGTAAAAAACAAATAAAATAGAATAAAAGTTCACGAAACAACAACCTAAATTTTATTGAATTCGCACTATACCCTGATGTAATACTTAAGTGCGTTCAATATAGTTGTAATGATTTTCAATTATTAATATTTGAAGGAGGGAACTCTTTAATGTCTGACACAGCAATGAAGGAAAAGATGGAGAAATTGGAGGATTATATCCTGGAGCATAAGGAGCAGAAAGGTGCTCTAATACCAGTTCTTCATGAAACACAGGAATTGTTCGGATATATTCCTGAAGAAGCACAGAAGATGATATCAGAATTATTACACATTCCGGCAGCTGAAATATTTGGTGTAGCTACTTTCTATTCAAGATTTACCTTGACTCCAAAAGGAAAGCATACCATAAGCGTATGCCTCGGAACAGCTTGTTATGTTAAGAATGCTAAGGGAGTAATTGAAAAGCTTGAACAGGAGCTAAATGTAAAAACCGGAGATACTACAGAAGATGGGAAGTTCACCTTTGTGGCAACCAGATGCTTGGGCTGCTGCGGTCTTGCTCCTGTAATGACAATTGATGAGGATGTATATGGTAAGTTGGTTCCTGATGATATCCCGAATATTTTGAAAAAGTATTAATATCAGTATGAAGGACTTATCACTGCATATTCTTGATTTGTCTCAGAATTCGATTACAGCCGGAGCCGACCTTGTGGAGATTTCAATTAAAGAAGATACAGTAGCGGATCGACTGACGATTAGTATAATAGACAACGGTAAGGGAATGGATAAGGATTTTCTTGAGAGGGTAATGGATCCTTTTGTAACCACGAGGACAAGCAGGAAGGTCGGGCTTGGGATACCGCTTATGATGGCAGCATGCAAAAGATGTGAAGGAGATCTTGTTATAGAATCTGAAAAAAACGTAGGAACAAGACTCAAAGCAGAGTTCAAGCATAGCCATATAGACAGAGCCCCAATAGGGAATACGGCTGAGACAATGCTTAGCTTGATTATGGCAGGATCTGATGCCGATAAAGTTGTTGACTTTGTATACAGGCATATTATTGATGAAAGAGAATTTTGCATGGATACAAGAGAGATTAGGGTAGTATTGGGCGATGATGTTAGTTTGGGAGAACCTGAGGTTTTGATGTGGATTAAGGATTATATTTGTGAAGGTTTAAAGAATATACGCGGAGGTGTGTAAGATGAAAACAATTCAGGAATTGGAAGAAATCAGAAAGAAAACCCTGGATACAATCAATATCAGAAAAGATAGATCCGGAACCAGAATAGTTGTCGGAATGGCAACCTGTGGTATAGCTGCAGGAGCAAGGCCTGTACTTCTCACAATAATGGATGAAGTCCAGAAGCACGGTTTATCAGATGTTGCAGTTGCTCAGACGGGTTGCATAGGAATGTGCAGGCTTGAACCTATAGTAGAAGTATATAAACCAGGTGAAGAAAAGGTTACCTATGTTTTGGTAAATCCATCCAAGGCCATTAGAATAGTCAATGAACACATTATGAAGGGCAAGGTTGTTGAGGGATATACGATCGGTGCTGAAAGTAAATAACGGAAGGCATGAGGGACAGAAAGGAATATAGTAATCTGTAGGAGGTAATATTAATGGAGATGTATCGTTCTCATATAATGATTTGCAGAGGTACTGGCTGTACTTCCTCAAATTCGGAACAGATAGCAAAGAACTTTGAAGAAGAAATAAAGAAGCATGGACTAGAAAAAGAAGTTGTTGTGGAAAGAACCGGCTGTTTCGGACTTTGCGCACTGGGTCCTGTAGTTATTATTTATCCGGAAGCTTCTTTCTATAGTTTGGTTAAGCCTGAGGATGTAGAGGAAATTGTTAAAGAGCATCTGGTTAAAGGCAGAGTTGTAAAGAGACTGCTTTATGCAGAGTCAGTTGCGGAAGACAAACTGAAAGCCCTTGAAGAGGTAGATTTCTTTAAGAAGCAGGTTAGAGTTGCATTAAGGAATTGCGGTGTAATAAATCCGGAGAATATCGATGAATATATAGCTTTTGACGGTTATAAGGCTCTTGAAAACGTGCTTACGGGAATGACACCGGCAGAAGTAATTGATACAGTCAAGAAATCCGGTCTCAGAGGAAGAGGCGGTGCCGGCTTCCCAACCGGTATGAAATGGGATTTTGCTTCAAGATCAGTAAATGATCAGAAATATGTTTTGTGTAATGCAGACGAAGGAGACCCGGGAGCATTCATGGACAGAAGCATATTGGAAGGGGATCCTCATTCCATAGTTGAAGCGATGGCAATTGCAGGATATGCAATAGGAGCCAGCCAGGGGTATATATATTGCAGAGCAGAGTACCCGATAGCTGTTAAACGTCTTGGAATAGCAATAGGTCAGGCAAGGCAGTACGGTTTGCTTGGAGATAATATAATGGGAACAGGCTTCAAATTTGACTTGGAAGTCAGACTTGGAGCAGGAGCATTCGTATGCGGAGAAGAAACAGGTCTTATAGCCTCTATAGAAGGACAGAGAGGTATGCCAAGACCAAGACCTCCATTCCCTGCAAACAAAGGACTTTTCGGGAAACCTACAATACTTAATAACGTTGAAACCTATGCAAATATACCTGTAATATTCACCAAAGGACCGGAATGGTTTGCCAGCATGGGTACAGAAAAATCCAAGGGAACAAAGGTATTCGCACTTGGAGGCAAAATTAACAATACGGGTCTTGTTGAAATTCCTATGGGAACTACATTAAGAGATGTAATTTATGAGATAGGCGGAGGTTGTCCTAACGGAAAGAAATTCAAAGCTGTTCAGACAGGCGGCCCCTCAGGAGGATGCGTACCTGCCGATCACCTTGATACGCCTATTGATTATGAAAGTCTTGCTGCCTTAGGCTCCATAATAGGTTCAGGCGGTATGATAGTAATGGATGAAGATAACTGTATGGTTGATATTGCA
>JAQVFD010000061.1 GCA_028697435.1 Clostridiaceae bacterium | reverse complement strand
CCAATCTAAATAAGTCCTCGTCACACCCACCTCAGGGGAACCCTGGGACATCTTGGACAGTCTATCCAGCTCCTTTTCTACCTTTTCCTTTACCTCATCGGGTACCTCAAGCTTTGAAAGCTTCTCAGAATACTGATCTATTTCTTCTGCATGCCCTTCCTTATCGCCTAATTCCCGCTGTATTGCCTTAAGCTGTTCTCTCAGATAGTATTCCTTCTGGGATTTATCTATCTGCTTCCTGACCCTGGAGTTAATCTTCCTCTCTATTTCAAGTATGTCAAGTTCCCTGGAAAGTATTTCAAAAATTTTCTCCATTCTTTCCTTTACATCAAACAAGGATAATATTTCCTGCTTCTCTTCAATTTTGACTGTAAGATTTGAGGCTACCACATCTGCAAATCTGGAAGCATCATCTATATCCGAAACCGTAATAAGCGTTTCCGGTGCAACCTTAGGATTTGCTTTGATGTATTCATCAAAAACCTCTATAATACTTCTTCTTAAAGCCTCAACCTCCAAGTCTTCAAATTTCTGCACGTCATGATGCTCTAGTACATCCACAAGGAAATAAGTCTCCTCGGAAATTATCTCTCTGATCTCAGCTCTGTCAACCCCTTCAACAAGCACTCTAATAGTATCCCCCGGCAGCTTAAGAAGCTGCTTAATCTTTGATATGGTTCCCACTTCATAAAAATCCTCTACCGAAGGTAAATCAGTATGAGCATCCTTCTGAGTAACAAGAAAGATAAGCTGATCATTAATCATGGCTTCTTCTAAGGCCCTTATTGACTTTTCCCTGCCTACATCAAAGTGCAAAACCATGTATGGAAAAATGCTCAAACCTCTCAGGGGCAATAATGGTAATCTTTTAATATCTTCTTTTCTTCTTTGCATTTCATCAACTCCTGTAATACCGTGTAAATATAATATGTGCATGCACATATTATATCTTTACATAAGGTAATTATCAACATTTTTAAAAATATCACTTTCTTTATTCGCTCATTGCCTGTATTGTAGGAGTTTTATTTATTTTCGATACAGTCAATAAATTTCCTTCAGCAGCCTGAGCTTTCAGATGCTTAACTTCTGCCTGCCTCATGGTGGCAATATTTATGGCCTCTATAACAGTGTCCACCGGTATCACTTCAATGTCAAAAGAATTGAATATCTCCTGCCAATTTTCCTTAGGTATTATAACCTTTTTAACTCCTGCATGTATAGCAGCTTCAATCTTGGGAATTATCCCTCCCACACCTTTTACTTTTCCCCTGATTGATAATTCTCCTGTCATTGCTATCTTGTTATCTACATAACTATTAGTCATTGCGGAATAAACTGCCACAGCTATTGTAATACCTGCTGAAGGACCATCCACCGGTGTCCCCCCCGGGAAATTTAAGTGAATGTCAAATTCTCCGGGGTCTATGCCCATATACTTTTTGATTGCTGTAATCACATTATCGGCAGATGCCTTAGCCATGCTTTTTCTCCTTATAGTTCTCCCATTCCCTGAACCTATCTCTTCTTCCTCAACTATACCTGTGACCATTAACCTGCCCGTTCCGCGATTAGTTCTCACTGCAATTGCTTCTATTTCCATAAGGGTGCCCATATTGGGTCCATATACTGCCAGTCCATTTACATAACCTATCTGGGGTTCATCATTTATCTTTCTTTCAGGCCTTGGACTATACTGTCCGTTGTTAAGCACCCATTCAATATCGCTGACAGTGACTTTACTCCTATTCTCATTTATATTTACACCAACTGCCGTTTGTATTATATTTACAGCTTCCCTCCCGTTTGTAGCATATTTGCCTATAAGATTCGGTACGCCCTCTTCAAAACTGAATTTGATTTTACTAAGGGCATTGACACTGACTTTTTCTATTTCATCAGATGTCAGCGACCTGAAATAAATCTCCAGGCATCTGGAGCGCAGCGCAGGAGGAATTGACTCAGGACCTCTTGTGGTAGCCCCTATGAGCCTGAAATCAGCCGGTAAACCATTTTGAAAGATGTCATGTATATGGGAAGGTATATTGGTATCCTCTGAACTGTAGTACGCGCTCTCCAGAAATACTTTTCTGTCTTCCAGAATTTTTAGCAGTTTGTTCATCTGAATGGAATGCAGTTCCCCTATCTCATCTATAAAGAGTATCCCTCCATGTGCCTTGGTCACTGCACCTATTTTAGGTTGTGGAATTCCCGCTATTCCCATCGCACCTGCTCCTTGATAAATAGGGTCATGGACCGAGCCTATAAGAGGATCTGCAATCCCTCTCTCATCAAATCTTACAGTTGTAGCGTCCACCTCAATAAACTTTGCGTCTTGTTGAAAGGGACAATTATTAGTCTTTTTTGCCTCTTCTAATATGAGTCTGGCTGCCGCTGTTTTTCCTATCCCGGGAGGGCCATAAATTATCACATGCTGAGGATTTGGACTGCAAATTGCCGCCCTTAATGCTTTTACACCATTGCCCTGACCTATTATTTCACCGAAATCAGAAGGCCTGGTAACCTCGGATAACGGCTTTGTCAGCTTAATATCCCTCATGCGCAGCAACTTTTCCATCTCTTTCGTCGATTCTTTTTCTAATGCAATCTTATTACCCTGTTGCCCTTTTAGAAGATTTAAAAAGTATAATCCTATCACGACAGCAAAAAATAGCTGAATGACTATAAGCAATTGTGTCATAGTTTCTTCCTCCCTCAAATATAAGCGTCAATAATATTATTATATTGAAGGCAGGAAACTATACTTTGCTAAGGTAATAATAAGACCGTTTGAGGATATCCCCAAACGGTCCCGTGTTTATGCTGTCCCTTTTCGCGCTTTCTGGCCTTTCCTCGGCTGCTTTTTCACAGCTTTCTTAGTTCCGGGCTCAAGATATACTATATCAGGTTCTTTGTGCTCCAATATAGTGTCTTTTTTAACTATACACTTATCTATATCATCTCTGGAGGGTATCTCAAACATTACATTGAGCATATTCTCCTCGAATATTGCCCTCAAGCCCCTGGCTCCTGTTTTCCTATCTAAAGCCTTCTGTGCAATCTCTTCAATGGCCTCATCTTCAAATTCAAGATCCACATTATCAAGCTCAAAAAGCTTCTGATACTGCTTTACCAAAGCATTTTTCGGCTCTGTAAGTATCTTCACCAGCGCTTTTTTATCCAATGGATTCAGAGTGACTATTATTGGAATCCTGCCGACAAATTCGGGAATGAGACCAAACTTCAACAGATCCTCGGGCATTATCTTCTTTAATATCTCACCAATATCCTGCTGGTCTCTGGAATGTATGTCAGCTACAAAGCCCATTGATTTTTTTCCTGTCCTGTTCATTATTATCTTCTCAAGACCGTCAAAAGCTCCGCCGCATATAAACAAGATATTTGTAGTATCAATCTGTATGAACTCCTGATGAGGATGCTTCCTTCCCCCCTGAGGAGGAACGCTTGCAACCGTGCCTTCAAGAATTTTGAGAAGTGCTTGCTGTACACCTTCACCGGAAACATCTCTGGTTATCGATGGATTCTCAGACTTTCTGGCGATCTTATCAATCTCGTCAATATACACTATCCCTTTTTGTGCTCTTTCAATGTCATAGTCTGCATTCTGAATTAGTTTCAAAAGTATATTTTCAACGTCTTCTCCTACATAACCTGCTTCAGTCAGAGAAGTTGCGTCCGCTATGGCAAAAGGTACATTCAGCATTTTGGCCAGAGTCTGAGCAAGCAATGTCTTTCCCGAGCCTGTGGGCCCTATAAGTGCGATATTACTCTTTTGAAGCTCTACATCATCAATTTTGTAATCGGAGTTTATTCTTTTATAGTGATTATATACTGCAACCGCTAAAGCTTTTTTTGCATCTTCCTGTCCGATAACATACTGATCAAGAAATTCCTTAATCTGTGCTGGTTTTGGAATATCTTGCAGTTCCGTATCTAGTTCTTCATAAAACTCCTCGTCAATAATTTCCTGACAAAGCTCGATACATTCATCGCAAATATACACACCCGGTCCTGCTATCAATCTTCTTACCTGTTCCTGATTTTTCCCGCAGAAAGAACATTTCAGCTGCTTCTTATCATCAAATTTAGCCATAATCTCACCTCACTACCTTCTCTTAACAAGGATCTCATCAACAAGTCCGTATTTCTTTGCTTCCTCCGCTGACATGAAATAATCCCTTTCAACATCTCTTTCAATTTTCTCTATCGGCTGCCCGGTTTTTTCACTGAGAATCTCGTTTAATTTCTTTCGGCTCTTTATGAGCCTTTCAGCATAAATTCCTACGTCAGTAGCTTTTCCCTGTGCCCCGCCGGAAGGTTGATGAATCATAACCTCACTGTTCGGAAGGCAAAATCTCTTTCCTTTTGCTCCGGCTGCCAGCAGGAATGCACCCATGCTTGCCGCCATACCTACACATATAGTAGAGACATCAGGCTTTATATACTGCATGGTATCATATATGGCAAGACCCGATGTTATTGAGCCTCCGGGGCTGTTTATATAAAAGTTAATATCCTTATCCGGATCATCAGCCTCTAAAAATAATAGCTGTGCTACCACCAGGCTTGCTGTAACATCATTGACTTCATCACCCAGAAAAATGATCCTGTCCTTCAGAAGTCTCGAAAAAATATCGTAAGAACGTTCTCCTCTGTTAGTTTGTTCTACAACTATCGGTACCAAACTCATAAGTATCCTCCCTTCAATGAAAACAATTATTTCTCTATACTGCTTTCAACAAGAAAATCAATAGTCTTTTGGATGATAATCCCATCCTTTATATAAGATATCTCGTCTTCTTTTAAAGTTTTCTTGAATTTTTCTAAATCTTGTTTATAGTGCTGAGCTGTTTTTTCAATTTCGGCATTCAAATCTTCTTCTGTAACCGCAATTTGCTCAACTTCTGACACTTTTTCAAGTACCAGCTGGCTCTTTACTCTGCCTTTTGCTACATCTTTGTATGACTCTTTAAGTTTATCGATATCCATATTCATATATTTTAGATATGCTTCAAGATTTAAGCCCTGGTATCTCAGTTGATAATCAAAATCTCTAAGCATTACGTTCACTTGCGCTTCTACCATTACCTCAGGAATATCAACGGTTGCATTCTCAACAACTTTGTTGATAACTTCATCTTCATACTGCTGTTTCTCAAGCCTCTTGCTTTGTTCTTCCTTCTTATTCCGTATATCTGCTTTCAGTTCGGCAAGAGTGTCAAATTCACTCACATCTTTGGCAAATTCATCATCCAGTTCGACTAATTGCTTTTCTTTTATTTCTTTGACCGTAACCTTGAATAGTGCAGGTTTTCCCGCCAACTCCTCATTATTATACTCTTTCGGAAATTGAACATTAACATCTACTTCTTTTCCAAGCTCCGCACCTACAAGCTGTTCTTCAAAGCCCGGTATGAATTGTCCGGAGCCTATCTCAAGACTATAGTTTTCTGAAGTACCTCCCTCGAACTGTATATCATCGGCAAAGCCCTTAAAGTCAATTATTGTTATATCTCCGTTCTTTACCGCCCTGTCACTTACCTCTACCAGTCTGGCATTCTTTTCTCTCATTATATCAATTTCTTTATCTACTTCTTCGTCAGTTACATTATACTCTTTTTTTTCTGCTTCTATTCCTTTGTACTTACCCAACTCCACCTCAGGCTTTACTGTAACAACAGCCTTAAAAATCAAGCCTTTGCCGCTTTCGATTTCAACTATGTCTATATCCGGTCGGTCAACGGGTTCCAAATTGTGTTCCTTGACTGCCTCATCATATGCATCTGGACATATGATATTTATGGCATCCTCATAAAACACCGCTTCGCCATAATGCCTTTCGATAATCTTTCTTGGTGCTTTTCCTTTTCTGAATCCGGCTATATTGAATTTCTTGACATTTTTCAGATATGATTTCATTATACCTTCTTCAAGCCTTTCAGCCGATACTGATATCTCCAATGTTGCAACATTGTTTTCAACTTTTTCTAATCTTGAGTCCATGTATTTCCTCCTTAATTATGTAATTGTGTACTTACGTCAGAACATTCAGAACACACAATAACTGTTGTTAATCGTTTATATTATAACATAAAATCAACAGATTTTATGTTATACGCCCATGTGCGTTTTGCGGAGCAAAAAATCGCACGGGCACTTTAATAAACGTTATAATATGCATTCATGCATATTATAACATACCTGTTACCTTTATCAACTTTTTTTAATATTAGCTATTCAACCGCCGATTCAAGTATACACACGGTTTTACTACAAGTATCAATTGATACCTCTGCGCCTATTGGGACTGTAAGTTTTGGCTTGCAGTGTCCGATTTTTAAACCTTTCAGAACAGGCTTGCCTAATCCTTTGAAAATGTCTTCAAAAACCTCTTCAAGGCTAAGGCTTTTTTCTGGCTCCTCCGGTTCTGTGTTACCCCAATCTCCGAGAATAATGCCTGCCGCACTCTTAAATTTACCTGCCAGTTTGAGTTGTGTCAGCATTCTATCTATACTATAGGGTTCTTCAAAAACATCCTCCAGAATCAATATTTTATCCCTTGTGTCTACTTCATAAGGTGTACCCAGAGAAGCCGCAACTATGGAAAGATTTCCCCCCGCTAACTTTCCTGATCCTTTTCCCTCTTCTACAACCTCGGGCGTTACAGGATTCGGCAGTTCTCCTATAGGGTCAGTACTTTCTAAAATGTATTTCATAGCTCTCTTGGAGTGCTTTTCCAATCCGCCTGCAAAATCTCCTCCCATAGGACCATGAAAGGTTATAAGCCCGCATTTCTGATATATTGCATTTAATAATGCTGTGATATCACTATAACCCATGAATATTTTCGGATTATTACGGATGCTTTTATAGTCTATCAGATCCAATATGCGTTGTGATCCGTAGCCTCCCCTTAAACAAAACACAGCCCTTACTTCATCATCCGCAAACATATCATTAATGTCAGCAGCTCTCAGCTCATCTTCTCCTGCCAGATATCCCCTGCTGCGGTATATCGATTTCCCTGCTTTTACTTTATATCCAATATCATTTATGTATTTGATTGCCCTTTCAACCTTAGCGGGCTCCGATGGACTTGCAGGAGCAACTATACCTATTGTATCTCCGGCTCTAAGTCTTTTCGCCTTCACTAAATAATCACCTCATTTATCCATTGATCCTGTTTAATTCTAAAATCCTTCTCTTTCAAAGTCGATGAACCTTATATCTTTATGCGTCAGAATTCCTGCGTCACCTTCTATATGCATTCCGTAAAACTGGCTGCTTACAGAGAACTCCAGCCTGTCTCCGTTCTCAGTCTCGAAGGTCGCATAATAACTGGTATGAACATTCGTTCCTCCATGCCCGCCCCAAGTATGTGTACGTTTGGCCACAAGCTTTGCCGGTATATTTTTCTCCGGAATACTGTTGTTTCTAAAATACTGTCCTATTCCTTTTACAAAGGAAGTTACGAAGACCATAACAATTATGGCAAAAACAATAAATATAAAAAACGGGACAGTAGAAAACATAAAATCGCTGAACGGATTCCCGAATCTCATATGCCCTACCTCCCAATCCCCTTTTTCACATTATATGCTTTACAATAGAATGTATTGAGCAAATATCCGGTATATATTAATCAAAAATATAACGAGGCAAAAACATGTACTATATCTATATTATAACAAAAATGCATCTCGCGATGCATTTTTTCATTTGTCTTGGTATCTTGCTTTTTAATATTCTCTCTGCACAATACTCTATACACCTCGCACCTGCCTATAGCATATTTCGTACCGCTCTATATAACATCCCCTTTCTCTGTTTTTTCTGTACAAACGCTCCATTTCGTAATCCAAGCCCAATTATTTGCATGGCATGGACAGATAATAAGCGTAGCCGCTGATTACATTATAAAAGCCACGCAGCGATTCGCTTACGGCAGCATTATCGCAATCCACACGCAGACAGCCGCTGGCAATGGACAACAGCTTCATGCTTGGCGCCACCACGATGATATTCTCGCGTCCGACTTTGGCCAGCACACGGCTACTGAACTGGTGGTTGCCGCGTCCAAAAATAAAACCCTGCCCACCAATGGGCGATACAACTATACGCAGAGTGTGTTTTTCCGCGATCCGCCACAATTGCTCCTCCGTGACGTCGGTCGCCACGATTTGACGGTTGCGGATCACATCCACGCCCAGCAGCTCAAAAGGCAGCCCCAAGCGACTGGAGACACACTTGGCTGTGGAACCGGAACCGATTGCGTAATAAAAATCTTTTACCATCTTTTCGATCACAAAATCAGCTATACCCGCAAGGTCGTTTTCATCCGAACTGAAACCGCCCTGCTTCATGTCCTGTAGTAAAAAAGACTTATCCGGCACTGTCATGTAGCCATAAAGTGTGGCGGAAACCAACCCATTGCGGTAGGAATCCTCATCCAGATCAACAACTTCCTTTTCCCGAAAGCTAAGCGGTTCTCCTCGTGCCAGCATAGCGGCGATTAGGCCAGCGGACTCAGGATCAATCGCGAATACGGCAGACTGGATTTTTACACCTGCGGGAATGCCAATCACAGGAAGCTCGGTTTTGACGGCCTGACAGATATTGCGCGCTGTGCCGTCTCCCCCGGCAAACATCAGCAAATCCACGCCTGCTGACTTCATCTTTGCCGCCGCGCGCTCTGTGTCCATGGCGGAGGTTTCCTCATTACAGCTATAAACAACCTCATAAGATAGCTTCATCTTCCGGCAAAGAGTTTCGCCCATAGAGCCGGAGCAGGTCAGGATCAGAATCCGGTCACCAAGCGTATTCAGCTTCTCTAAAGCGCGCTCAGCTTTCAAATGCGATTCCTGGACGGCGCCGCGGGCCTTGGCGGCTGCCAAAACCTCGGCGCCGTCAGTACCTTTCAACGCTACCTTGCCGCCCATGCCTGCTATAGGGTTGATAATTAATCCTAATTTCTTAATCAAGTCATTTTTCCCTCTTATACAAGTTATTTTTCCTCTTATATGCCCGCCACGTCACAATCAGATCATCAGGATTCGTAATTTCACCATCATTGAAACGGCTAATGGGGCCGTTGTACGGCGCATTTTTGACAATCTCCGGCGCCGAGTACGCTTCGCCGCAGATATATTTCAGCGTATCCACATACTCATCAATATCTCCTTTGGAATAAGATTCCGTGGGTTCCGGCGTGTAGGGCTCCGGAATAACAACCGGATGATGGCTGGTATTGAAGCGCTGGAATCCGAAATCCAACATGCGTGCATTTATATCTTCGCTGCTAATGCCGGTATCTTTATACAACCGTTCAAAGCTATAGCGCACTTGCTCAAGCCGCTCGAGGGCTACGTCGCTCCAAGGAACGGAAATACCACGGATTTCGTTGAGGAGACGATTCATCATGTAATTATTATTGAGGATGGCCACATCGGAAACTTCTCGTAACCCATCGTTCCCTAAGGACATAACCCACGCATATGCTCTAAGGACAGCCGACAGGACACCGTGGAATTGACGCACG
>JAQVFD010000060.1 GCA_028697435.1 Clostridiaceae bacterium | reverse complement strand
TCCGGATTTAAGACAATGCTTTCCTTTACTTTTTCGACTGCTGCCTTTTCCTTTTTCACTGCCGTTTCTTTTTTCACTTCCACAGCCTTTAGGTTAAAACTGCCTTTCGAAATCAGTTCCTCCAGTTTTGATAACCTGACAAGTATGCCCTCTAAGCTTTTTTCTTCCTCTACCCTGCACATTTTGACCAATGCAACCTCTAAGAGGATTCTGGGATTGACAGACCATTTTGCTTCATTTTCCAGTTCTGAAAGATAGTTAATGCATCTTATAATATTGTTCTTATCATAATTCCCGGATTGCTTTTTAAGATGTTCTATTCCTTCCTTTGACATATCTATTACATCTTCACAATTTAATACAACTTTAGTCATAAGAAGATTCCTGTAATGTATCAGCAAGTCCCTGATAAACTGGCTTATATCCTTTCCTCCTGCCGCTATTTCATCTATCACCTTTATAGCCGTTCCGGCATCTTCTTTAAGTACTGCTTCCGATATACTGAACAAATATTGATTGTTCACAATCCCCAGGACGTCAAGCACATCATCATGGGTTATTTTTTTGCTTCCGTAAACCGCACATTGGTCAAGTATACTAAATGCATCCCTCATCGCTCCGTCGCTGTTTCGCGCAATAAGCTTTAACGCATCTTCTTCTGTTTCAAAGCCCTCTTCTTTACATACATCCTTAAGCTTTTTAACTATCTTCTCGCTGCCTATCCTTTTGAAATCAAACCTTTGGCATCGGGATAGAATTGTAGCCGGAAGTTTATGCGGTTCTGTTGTTGCCAATATGAAAAGCACATATTCCGGAGGTTCCTCCAGAGTCTTTAATAATGCGTTAAACGCTTCATTTGTTAGCATATGAACTTCATCTATTATATATACTTTGTATTTACCCAGGGTAGGGGTAAATCTGATTGCTTCCCTAAGATTCCTTATATCATCTATCCCCCTGTTGGAAGCGGCATCTATCTCATATACGTCTATTGAGTTTCCTTCATTAATACTGATGCAGCTCTCACATTCATTGCATGGATTGAACTCATGAAGAGCTTTGCAGTTGACCGCCTTGGCCAAAAGCTTCGCAGTAGTCGTCTTGCCCGTACCTCTGGTACCGCAGAACAAATATGCATGGGAAATCCTGCTGCTCTCAAGTTCATTTTTCAATGTTACTGTAATATGTTCTTGACCGCATACATCTTCAAACCTTTGGGGTCTCCACTTTCTGTATAACGCTGTATACATAACTATCCTCCCGCTTAATCATCCTACAATAGAATATTAGCATAATAAAACTTTATAGTAAATAACAAAGGCGGCAGCAGCCGCCTTTCTGAGCATTAGAAGAATCTAATTTCCTCGTCGTTAAATATTTTCTTCAGAACCTCCGGTTTCATCAAAAATGCTCTCTCTAAAGTCTCCGTTACAGTTGAGTTAAATTGTGTGCCTTTGTTCCGCACTATTTCATCTACACCCTGACTCATATTTCTTGACTTTCTGTAGGGCCGGCTGGAGGTTATTGCATCGAAGGCATCGGCTACACTGATTATTGATGCCATAATCGGTATTTCATCACCCTTTATCATAGCAGGGTAACCTTTACCGTCAAATCTTTCATGATGATATTTGATTGCTTTTAAGATATTCTCTCCAAGACCTATTTGAGATACTATCTTGAAGGCTATTTCCGGATGCTGCTTAATAATGTCGTATTCTTCTTTAGTAAGAGGTCCCGGTTTATTTAGTATTGTATCGCTGATACCGATTTTCCCAACATCATGAAGTACTCCGGCAACCCATATATCTTCAATAAAATTCTTTGGATAATTCAATTCGGAAGCTATAAATGAAGCATACTTTGCTACCCTTATAGAATGACTCTCGGTATATTCATCCTTAGCTTCAACTACCGATACCAGGCTCTGCACTGTTTTGAGGTAAGACTGCTTTAGAGTGTCATATGCTTTTGCATTATCTATTGCTATTGCAATACTGTTTGATAATGAGTTTATCAGCTCAATTAGCTCATCGCTGGGAAGCTGCTTCAAGGTAACGCTCAAAACACCAATCACCTTGGATTTTACAATTATCGGGGTAAAGACAATACATTTTGCATTGTAGTCTTTATTCAGCGTTTTAAAGTAGCTGTGCTGCGATCCATCCTTATCCAGATCTATAATATGCATAGCCTTTTTATCTACTGCCAATCCTATTACATCTTCCCTTATATCAATAGTACCTAAGTCATACATCTCAGTATTAACCCCTCTAAGTGCTTTGAGTTCTAACTTGTACGGCTCTTCGTCATTTATTAATCTTATTGTGCAGGATAATGCTTCAGATATGTCAGTTACCATGTTGACAACTATAATAAGCATATTACTCAAATCCATGGTGGAATTCAAGGTATTGCTTACCCTGTTAAGAGTTTGCAGTTCAATGTTTTTTCTTCTTAGCTGTGCATCCGACTCGTTAAGCTGTGCAACTGCAGCCCCTAATTGTCCATACGAAGCCTCTAGCTCTACGTTTATGTTATGAAGCTCCTCATTATTGGAATACAGTTCTTCTGTCTTCTTAATCAAGTCATTATACGTCTTACTAAGATTGCTTGCCATATCATTAAAAGCATCAGCAACTTCCTTTACTTCATCATTACTATTTATAGTAATTCTGTTGTCCAGGTTGCCTGCTGTAATTGCTTTGACTCCCTCCCTCAATTCAATGAGAGGGTTTGTTATTGAATTGGAAAAGAATAGTGAAGCCGCCGTACCAAATAAAATACAAATAAATGCCAAAAATGCAATCCGGCTATTCGTGCTTTGATTCATAGTTAAAAAGGTACCCCGAAGCATCTGAGTATCAATAAGAGATAGCAACTTCCATCCGCCGGAATTAATTGTTGAAAAGTTGCAAGCCCAATTTTTGTCGGAAAAACTAAATTCAATGTAGCTCTCCTTAAGGTTGAGTACTGATTCTGCTATAGGATTAAGTATGAATTGTTCGTCTGTTACATTGACAATATCACTATACTTATTACCGCTGTGAAATTTAACATAACCTGAAGGATTAATCAGGAATATCTCTGCGTAGGGCATGTATTTTGTTTCCGACAACATATTTTCAAATACCCATAGAGATATATTTCCGACCAACACCCCTGATTCCTCATTATTATTCAGTAAAGGTATTGCCATTCCTATACATTGAACCCCGCTTAGAGGCTCATTATACGGTTCAAGCCACACTAATTCCCGGGAATTTTTTGCATAGGTATAGCTATGTAACTCAGTATAATTAATGTTGGATTTTATGTACCCGGGATTGCCCATATAAACAGAATTGTCAGGCATAATAATGCTTAGATTTCTGAAATACGAATTAATGCTATTTTGATCTCTCAAAAAAGCATTCAGATCGGTATTTTTAATATCCAAGAAACTATACGACTGCGCAACAGATTTAATCCCTGATTCAAGTTGAATAAACTGCTGATCAATTTTGCTGAGCTGATTCTGTATGTACATATTGTTAAAGCTTTTAAAATCTTGTTGCATTTTTTTGTCGTAAGAGTTATAGATTAATGTCAACGATACCGCAAAGGGAATTATTGATACTATCAAAAAATATAAAAGTGCCCTGATTTTTAAACTCATTTTATTCATAGCATAAATTCCCCTTTCTATATTTTATTCGGCATAATTATCACTAATCTTTAAAAAATTTAAAGGTGAGTATAATAATTAAATAAATGCGTCTTAAGTGCTATTTTGGGGGACCAAAGTGCTTATCATAGTATTTCGGATACAAAAAATAAAAACTTGTTTGCACAAGTTTAGTATATGGCCGTGCACCTTTCCTCGACGTGCACCTACAAGCGTTACCCGGGCAGTTAGCTCCAATCAGGCAGCCCTGCGGCACATGAAAGGTTTCACTTACCGCTGCTTCCTTCCGGACCTGGCGGGGTTCATGAATTTCCATTGCGTAGGACCCAATCATCAACACCACTTACCTGGGGCAGTCCTTACAGGCGAACGCCTCAGCAAAGGAATTCAACCCTGCTATTGCGGATTGCAGGTTACAGGGCACCGCAATCTCCCCGTATAGCACGGCCAAGATTATTAACTTTTTTGAAACACAATTAAACGATTTTATTATAAACTCTTAGATGTTTAATGTCAATGTATCATAATTGGTTTTATTGAAGTATTTTACAATTATATGTTTTCTTAAATATCCCTCAATCCGCTTTCGAATTCGGATCTAGTTATTTTGCCTTCCATATACTTTGAGTTAATCAATGCTATCTGCTCAAGCTTTTTGAACTCCTCCACTTCTAACTTAAATCCAAAATTGCACTCAGGGCAGCTAAAGTAATAAGAAATATCACATTGTATCAATGGTATGCTCATAATTCTGAAAACCCTGAAGGTTTCGTAAATACTGTAATAATCATTATTATTGCAGTTTTCACATTTTTGCGCTATCCGATGCAATGCTCCGCTTTCTTTTTTAATTCTATTCAGTTGATCAACATAAACATTCCCCACATATTTTGTTCTTGCAATATCTTTGCCCCAAAGCGCCACAGTGTATCACCTCCTGCAATTTTCTAAGGAATTGTTGTATATACTGTATATTCTACCAATAACTTCAAAATCCTCTCTTAAACCTATAATTGTAATAAATTGATACTTTTCGCAACATATGAATCAAACAAAATGTTTTGCACATTACCTGTTTAATGTGGAAGGTTTAGTGCAAAACATATAGAATAACTATATCCGGCATATATAAATTATACGAGGATGTGATAACATGAGAAAATATGAAGCTTATTTACCTTATTTGGCAGGATTCGCTGTGTCATTGATTTTTGGGTTGTCCTTTATGTTCACAAAACAAGCCTTGGAAACCCTGCCAACAACTCTTCTTCTTTCATACCGTTTCTCTTTGGCTGCGCTACTGTTGACCTTGCTTTGGCTGTCCGGTGCCATTAAGATAAACCTTAAGAACAAGCCTCTTAAGGAGCTTATGCTATTATCCCTATTCCAGCCCATTGCATATTTTATATTCGAAACAACCGGTGTAAAGCTTGCATCCTCATCAGAAGCAGGAATAATGATTGCTTTAATTCCCGTAGTTGTAACAATTTTTGCTGCAATATTCCTTAAGGAAAGACCGAGTAAAGCCCAGCTGTTTTTTATGGTTTCCTCTGTTATAGGTGTGATATTTATAGTCTTGATGTCCGGCAGCGAAAACCGCACAGGTCATCTTGCCGGAATACTCTCTCTCTTAGGAGCGGTATTGGCAGCCGGAGTATATAATATTCTTTCGCGAAAGCTTTCTGCGAACTTTACTCCTGTTGAAATCACCTTTGTTATGATGTGGACAGGGGCAGCGGTATTCAGTACTTTATCGGCGGCAACAGGGATAATTAACGGCAACATTGAAAAATATATTACTTACTTAGGCTCGGCAAGCACACTTTTTTCCATTCTCTATCTGGGCGTTCTCTCTTCCGTGTGCGCATTTTTTATGATGAACTACATGCTTTCGAAGATACCGGCGTCAAACTCTTCGGTATTCTCTAACCTTACCACTGTAGTTTCAATAATTGCCGGGGTTTTTATTAGACACGAAACCTTCCATTGGTATCAGTTTGCAGGGAGTATTATTATAATACTTGGGGTCTGGGGCACAAACCGCTGCAAGCCCCGGGAAGAAATACAGCAATAAAACAAAAAGAGACAGGCGACTGTCTCTTTTTTGCCTAATCATTGCTGGCAGTCAACTTAACAGTAAGTGTCTTATATTCATTAATCTGATTGTACACTTCTATCCTTACAGTGTCTCCTACCTTATGCTTTTGTATCTCTGCTATCAGATCTTCAATTGTGAGAACCTTATTATCATCTATTTTTGTAATAATATCGCCTCTTCTGATTCCTGCAGATTCTGCACCGCTATCCGGTATTACAACTTTTACACCAACACCCTGAGGCAGTTTGTACTCTTCAGCCTCTTCCTTGCTTAAGGTTATTCCCTGTATTCCAAGATACGGTCTTAATACTTTCTTGTTGTTGATTAAGTCCTGAATAATAGGCTTTGCCTCGTTTATCGGAATGGCAAAACCCATCCCCTCAACTCTTGTTTCTGCAAACTTTATTGTATTAATCCCTATGACCTTTCCTTCACTGTTCACCAATGCCCCTCCGCTATTTCCGGGATTTATTGCGGCATCAGTCTGGATAAGCTTTATGGAATCGTCTCCTACGCTGACCTCTCTATTGAGTCCGCTTATGATTCCCGCTGTAACCGAGCCGGCATATTCGGTGCCCATTGGACTGCCTATGGCAACAGCAAGCTCTCCCACCTTAAGTGACGAAGAGTCTCCAAGCTCCGCAACCCTCAGATTGACTGAGTCAACTTTAATTACTGCCAGATCTGTCTGAGAATCGCGTCCTATCAAAGTTGCTTTAAGCTCCTTGCCATCATTGAGTATTACCATTATATCCTCAGCACCGTCAACCACATGATTGTTCGTTATTATGTGACCCTGGTTATCGATTATGATACCGGAGCCTGTTCCCTGACCTTCATAAACCCTGCCGAAAAAGTCTCTGGTTCTCGTCTTAAGGCTAATTGCAACTATTGAAGGCGAAACCTTCTCCGCAATGGGCACTACAGGCGATACAGTTCCGCTATATACGATTTTGGTATTGTCCACAGTTGCTGCATATACACTGTTTGCATCATTCCCCGGATTAGGCAGGAAATTGTCCATTCCATACCCAAAAATCGTACCTATTACAAGTCCGGCAGCAAGCACTAAAGCAATAAATTTTTTGTGGCTTTTTTCCGGTTTTTTTTCAATGACCTCTCTATAAAAGGTATTGTTTTCACTATTTCCGTTATAGAATTCGCTCATATCTCATTCCTCCTGACAAATGAATTTGGACTATATTATAAATATAGTCCAAAGTTTTGAACAAAATATGAACAAATTGTAAACATTATGCTTTTTTGATGGTAAATGTGAATTTTACGGAATCCTCACCGCCGGAGACCCAAATATTCTCCTCCAGTTGGCTGATTATTTCCTTGACAATAGCGAGCCCCAATCCATAACCGCCTTTGTAAATCCCCCTTGAAGCATCCCCCTTATGAAATCTTTCCCATACCCGGTTAAGCTCATCAGAACTGATTGAATCTCCGGTATTGGTAATCTCCACTTCTATTCTGCCTTCCTTTTCTGACGTCCTAATCTCAATACTGCCTTTTTCCGGTGTGAATTTGACCGCATTGTCCATAAGGTTGGAAAGAACCCTTTCAAGCAATCCCCGGTCAGATAATACTAAAGTTTTCTCTTCAAACATACTGAATACTACATCAAGTTTTTTCTCAGTTATACCTTTTTCATATGCTATGAGCTTTCTTCTTATTGCCTCATTAAGCTCTAAGGGCTCCTTATTGATTTCAATTCTACCCTGCTGCATATTTCCAAGCTCTAAAAGCTCATTTGTTATCTTAATCAGCCTGTTACTCTCATCCAGAACTATATTCAAATAATGCCCTCTTTTATCCTCGGTTATAGTCCCATCAATAATTCCTTCAATAAATCCTCTGATTGATGTCATTGGTGAGCGTAGGTCATGGGATATGTTAGCTATAAGGTTCCGTCTGTTCTCTTCAATCTTTTCCAAAGACTCTGCCATATTGTTGAAGCTGTTGCCCAGTTCTTCAATTTCATCCCCTGTATTTATGCTCAACCGCTTGTGGAACTCCCCTCCGGCAATAACCTTTGCAGCTCCGCTGATTTCTCTTAATGGATTTGAGATTCTTCTGATCTGGATATACAGAATCCCATAAGCAATAGCCACGGAAATCAGAATTGCCCATAAGGTGAGTCTATAGATCTCCTTAAAGTTTTTCTGTATTTCGAACAAAGAGGCGTGAACCAGCACCCCGCCGGAAAACCTGTTGTTTACGAATACGGGATACCCTACAGTCAATGAGGATTCCCCCAGCATCCCGTCAAAATTGCCGCGGGCTTCTATACTATCGCCTTTTGTAAGGCTGTCAAGCTTTTCCGACTTAATCTGCCTGCCTAAAAGCCTCTCTTCGTTGGATCCGGATACTGCCACTATGATTCCCTCATTGTTTACAACCCAAATATGTGCATCTAAGAACTTATCCAATACCTGCAAATCGCTTATCAGGCTGCGGGAGTTGGGATTCCCCAGATAAAGTACTGTAGCTGCTTCCCTTGCCACCTTCCTGCCCTGCTCATGCAAAAGTTCTTTCCTGTTTTCAATGAAATATTGGTCAAATATCCTGAGAAGTGACAAGGCCAGTATAGCAAAGCCGATTATTATTGCTACGCCATATGTTATAAACAATTTCTTCTGTATACTGTTCCTCATTATTTCACCTCGAATTTATAGCCTACTCCCCAAACAGTCTTTATTTCCCATCTGCCCGCTTCATCGTTGAATTTCTCTCTGAGCCTTTTCACATGAACATCCACAGTCCTGGTATCACCCATAAAGTCATATCCCCATAACTTTTCCAGAAGCTGTTCCCTTGTAAAAACCTGATTGGGATGGCTTGCAAGAAAATAGAACAGCTCCAGTTCCTTAGGCGGTATATCCGCCTTCCTGCCTTGAAATGTAATACTGTAATCACTTTTGTTAATTACCAGCTGAGGATATACAACTTCTTCAACGGCTGAATCAGAACCTGTAGTCCTTCTGAGAACGGCTTTTACTCTTGCAATAAGCTCCTTAGGCTCAAAAGGCTTTACAAGATAGTCATCCGCTCCCAGTTCCAGGCCCAGTACCTTGTCAAAGGTTTCTCCCCTTGCGGTAAGCATAATAATGGGAATACTGCTTATCTTCCTTATTTGTTTGCATACCTCATAGCCGTCTAATTCCGGCAGCATAATATCAAGAATGACAAGATCCGGAGTCCATGAACGGAACGCCTCAAGAGCAGTCCCGCCGGAGTATACCGTCTTTACCTCATACATTTCCTTTTCCAGGTACAGCCTTATAAGATCTGCTATATTGCTGTCATCATCAACAACCAGTATTCTGGCTTTCATATCTTTTCCCACCATTTCCGGTATTCATTATTCATTATGATACATCAACGTACAAAATAATTCTATATCAAAATTGTTGCTTTGGCATAGATTGATAGCAGGAGGTATGAAATATGTATGACGAACTGCATATGCACAATTTTGAAGGTAGGACCGGTAAAACGGCTTCTCATTATCATAATTACTCCGGGGTAACTACAAAAAATCCCGACTTTAAAGGACATGTCCATTACATGTCGGGTTACACCACAGAGAATAATGAACATATACACTATTACTCGATAATAACCACTCCCGGCTTTGAGATGAATGGGGGACATGTACATTTCTTTCAATGCATAACAACTTCGGACAGCGGCCACTATCATCTTATCTACGGTTATACAGACATATATACGGAATATTAAAAGAATGCGTTTGCACGCATTCTTTCTTCTACTCCATTAGCCTGTTTTCCAGTATCTGCTCAATAGAGAAATCCTCTATGCCTAAATAATACACCGCCGTATCTATCAATGCTTCCATAGGCAGAA